>RFPJ01000060.1 GCA_009926145.1 Bacteroidota bacterium | reverse complement strand
GCTTTTAGCGCTATTCAGAATGGAGATAAAGTAGGCTTAATACTCTTCAGTGATAATATTGAAAAAGTAGTACCCCCAAAAAAGGGAAAAAAGCATGTACTCCGCATTATCCGAGAGCTTTATACGACTCAGCCCAAAGGAAAGGGTACCGATTTAAGTAACGCTCTTAACTATGTGAACCGATTGCTCAATAGAAGATCGATTGTAGTTTTAGCTTCTGATTTTCAAGATCAATCCTATGAAACAGCCTTAAAGATTACCAACCAAAAGCATGACCTCGTAAATCTACATGTGAGGCATCCTTTTGAAGAAGAACTTCCAAACCTAGGACTTTTACCGTTGTATGATGCAGAAAAGGGACAGCATGTGCTCGTTGATACATCAAGTAAAACGGTCAGATCCGCCATAAAATTAAGGCGTAAAGAACGCTATGAAGCTTTTGATAAGCAAATGATTAAGCTGCAAATGGATAGTATTGTAGTAAATACGAATGAATCCTATGTACAGCCGCTTATGAGCTTTTTTCGCCGGCGTTTAAATCGTTATTAATCGCCATAACTATTCCACCCTGACTCAATAAGTAACTCAATTTTTGAACTTCTAGTGCAAAGCTATCTCTAGAACTATCTTTAATGGATTCTTGCGATGGCAAATCAATTTGAACAGAATTCACGGGTACATTGTTTTTGTAGAGAGTATAATGCAAATGAACGCCAGTAACTCTCCCTGTTCTTCCCACATATCCGATAACTTGACCTTGTTTTACCTCTACCCCTTTCCTAATACCTGGCCCAAAACCATTTAAGTGTAAATAAGCCGTTCGATACATACCGTTATGCATAATCTGTACAATATTTCCGTTGACACCCCGATAGCGAGATTCGGTAACCACTCCATCACCAACAGCAATAACAGGTGTGCCTAGTGGAGCAGCATAATCGGTACCAGTGTGTGGCACCCGCTGTTTTAGCACTGGATGAAATCTGTTGTAATTAAAACTAGAACTAATACGCTGATTGTAAGTAAAGGGGGCTTTCAAAAGTGCTTTTTGAATACCATTCCCATCCGCATCATAGTATCCTTGTTGTTGCTCATCGGAATAATAATAGGCTTCAAACCGTCTATTTTGATGGATAAATTCAGCGGCAATCACACGTCCTACACCTACGACTTCACCATCGGAGATAAATTCCTCATAAATAGCTCTATATCGATCACCCTTATAAAGGGTGAAAAAATCTATTTGCCATGCAAATAATTCACTTAACTCAATACCTACTCCTGTTGAATGGCCTTGACTAATTAAGGACTCATAGAGGGATGATGATATAATGCCCTCAACTTGTCGTAGTCGTATTTCAATGGGTTTAGAAGAGGCTTCAACCAATAGATTGTTTTGCCAATCAATTTTCAGGTACCGAACATTTGATTCCATCAATATTAGAATTGGAGCGTATTTCTTACCCAATGAAGGCGTTTTTTTTTCGTAACGGAAAAACACCTGATTTTCTTTAACGAATCTAAAACCAAAGTTTCTATTTAACATTCTAGAAACCTGATAAATAGAATCTCTAGGCATACCCATCTCCTCTAATAAAGCATATAAACTTTCATTTGGTTGAATTACATCCCTTTTGATGTGACCAACACTTGTGGGGTATCCGAAGGCATCTAAAGGGTACTGCTCTGCTATTTCCGTTGCAATAGTGAGAGGCTTCTGAAGAATAGGATCTTGTTTAAAGCATGAAATCGTTAGACTTGCCAATAAAGCGGCTAAATACACGCATCTAAAGCGAAAAGACTTTAGCTTTATTTTATGATTCTTTTGCAAATGGTTAGGGTAAAACTGAATTCTATACTAAACTACTGAAACCTAAAGTTGATACAAAATATTCCATTATTTTTCAGCAATGTTCTTATTTTGGAGTGCTAAAATTTAATGGCTTTAATGAGAATTAAACAACCAACAAACCGTTTTTTTGCTTTTATAATTTGTTTTCTTCTTTATATGGTTCAACCAGTAAAGGCAGCAGACTATGTCTATTATTTAGATCATCAAAATGAACAGCAACGTAACAATTTGGTTAACAGTTATGGTTCTACTAATCAAATTTCTGTAGGAGTCCCCTTTCAAATAACCTTAGTAGCTACCAAATACAATGAGGAGCAACTCGTATTCCCCGACTCTTCTGCCTTTCCTAACTCCTTTCACCTATTAAGCACAACTTCTGGTTCTAGCGCATCTAAAGATAGCGTCATATATACCTTGCAATACTATGGTAATCAAGATGTTACTCTTAAAGATTTAAGGGTTCTATACCTACAATCAAATGATACTATAGCACTTGCTGCACCTCCAATTAGTATTTCTTTCTCTTCTATTTTAGAAAGGAATGATGCTACTACTGACTCAGCTTCTTTTAAACCACTCAAGAATATCTATGAGTTTACCAATCCATGGATATATGTTGTTATTGGACTCATTCTATTAGCTCTCATATTAGGCTATGTATTCTACAAAAGTCGAAACACCATAGATGTAACCGAACAAATTCCGGTTACCATACCCACCTATCGGTCTCCTATTAATCAGCTACTTAGCGAACTTGAATCCATCAAGAATCAAGATAAGCCCACAAGCAAAGAGGGTATCAAACAATATGTTAGCGCTATTAGTGATGCTATCCGCGCCTATTATGAGGATTTATATCCTTTTCCAGCCTTAGAGTCTACCTCTAGGGAACTATTGGATTATTTACAACGTATAGGTGAACCATTAACTCTTACAGAATTAGTTCAAGTATTATTAAGAGAAGCCGATAGGGTTAAATTTGCTAAGTATATACCTCCCATTGAAAATCTTGCGAATATGTTAGATAGCGCTTATGCTTTTTATCATGAAGCCGAATATAAGCATGCGCGTAGATTGCAGTCTCATGAAGATGATTTTCTTCATAGCCATGGATTAAATCAGGAGCCAAGCTCATGATTGAATTCGCTAATCCCGAATGGTTTTGGGCTTTTGCAACGTTGCCCTTGATTATTGCACGATATCTTTACATTCACTTCAAGAATAAAAAACCTGCCTTACTCTTTTCAGATACAGAGGATTTTGAACAACTGCCGGGCAATTTTAAACAATACCTACACTGGGCAGAGCAGCTCTTTTTTCTATTAGGCCTCAGTTTTCTTATTCTCGCTTTGGCCCGACCTCAAGAACAGCTCACTACGATCGAGCGAAATGCAGAAGGAATCGACATTGTAATGGCTCTGGATATTTCATCATCTATGAAAGCTGAGGATTTAAAGCCTAATCGGTTTGAAGCAGCCCGAATGGTGGCGAAAGATTTTATTGATCAAAGGCTTTCGGATCGAATTGGATTGGTTTCATTTGCTATGCAAAGTTTTACTGTATGCCCCCCTACACTAGATTATCGCTTACTCAAGGAACTTATTGAAGAGGTTGAAATGGGGGTTATTCAAGATGGAACCGCTATTGGAATGGGTATTGCAACCTCCGTAAACCGGCTAAAAGACAGTGAGGCAAAAAGTAAAGTCATCATACTTCTTACAGATGGGCAAAATAACGCTGGTGAAATTGATCCAGTAACCGCTGCTGATTTAGCTCTAGCCTATGACATTAAGATTTATACCATTGGAGCGGGTACTCGAGGAACCGCACCCTATCCAGTAGATGATCCAATTTTCGGTAGACGTTACCGAAATATTCAAGTCGATATCGATGAGGATATGCTAAAAAAAGTAGCCCAATTAACGGGCGGCAAATACTACAGAGCTACAGACACACAGGAATTAGTGAGTATTTATGCGGAAATTGATGAACTCGAACGAACAAAAGTAGAAGAAATTATTTACACCGATTACACCGACTTATACCCATTATATCTTGGATTTAGTCTACTTTTTCTAAGTCTCTATTATGTGTTCAAACACATGCTATTAAAAACCATCATAGAGATTACCTAATGCCTAATATTCAAGTGGCAGAGTTATTAAAAAAAATTGGAAATGTACCTACCGTTAAAGCATTCCAATCGGAATTAAGAAATACTGAATCGAATACCACCATCGATTCACCCTTACAGCTTCATCTAAAAAGAATTACGGGTTCTCTACTTTCCTACCTCATTGCCTTACACAATGCTAAACAATCTTTGGTCGTAGTTTGTGAAACCGAAGAAGAACTTCAATTCATAGCCAGTGATTTAAGTGAGTGTGGTATAACATCATTCAAAAGTTTTCCTGCCTTTAATCGAAGGCCCTATGATAAAGATATCATTAGTGATTCTTCTATTCTGATTCAGCGAACAGAACTTTTACAGCAAGTCTTGGATAAAGAATTATCCATTATACTCTGCTCTGCTGATTCACTTTTTGATCAGATACAACATCCTGAGGCCTTCCAAGCAGGTCAATTATTATTAGAAAAAAACAAAGAATATGACTTTCAAGCCATAGAAACTCATTTGGTTGATCATGGCTATAGAAAAGTCAGATTTGTAGATGAACCAGGTGAAATGGCCATTAGAGGTGGTATTGTTGATATCTTTCCCTATGCTGGAGAATACCCAATACGAGTAGAATTCTTTGGTGATGAAATTGAAAGTATTCGAGAATTTGACGCTGATTCACAGCGGAGTATTGCCTTCTTAGATAAAATTAACATTGTTCCGGATATCAGTCATAATCCCAATCGTGAATATCAGAGCTTTATTAGCTACTTACAGGGGCACTATCACTTTCTATTGAAGGATGAGACCTTAATCCGATCACGACTCCAAAAGAAATTTAAAGAAGCTGAAGAGCGATTCAACCCGAAAGAGCAAGAACTATCGCCTCATGAACTTTTTTACAGCGGTAATCATTTAATGGAAGAGCTACAATCGAAGGCCCTTTCCATTAGTTATGCTGGCTTTAGTGAGCCTCTATCCGAAGTTAAAGTCTTGGATTTTAATGCACAGGCCCAACCCGATTTCAATGGGATTATACAGCGATTAAAAGAGGATATTACATCGCTAAGTGAACGAAAGATTGAACTCACTATCTGTTGCGATAATCAAGGTCAAGTGGAGCGATTTGAGGAATTACTCGATCCTGTTACTTCCACCTTCCAATATGCATTACTTTCCCAATCCATACACAGGGGCTTTATACTAGAAGATGCTCGCATAGCCTTATACACCGATCATCAAATATTTAACCGATATCATCGCCCTAAAGTAAAAAAGCGACGCTTCAGCGGGGGAATATCATTCAAAGAAATACACGATTTAAATCTAGGTGATTATGTAGTTCACGTAGATTACGGCATCGGTAAATTTGCTGGGTTTAAAAAAATTGAAGTAAAAGGAGTTTTACAGGAAGTTGTTGTTCTAGAATATCAGGAAAACTCTACTCTCTATGTAAATTTAAGTAGCCTTCACAAGTTACAGAAATATTCTGCTAAAGAAGGGACTGCACCAAGGATAACCAAGCTTGGATCTGGTGAATGGGCCAAAAAGAAAGCTCAAACACGAGCTAAAGTAAAAGATATTGCGCGTGATTTAATTGATCTCTACGCAAAACGCAAAATGCAAAAGGCCTTTGCTTATTCCGATGACACTCCTTGGCAAGTGGAAATGGAAGCGCGTTTCGAATTCGAAGAAACCGTAGATCAAGACCAAGCCATTAGGCTCGTAAAAACCGATATGATGAGCGAACAACCCATGGACCGACTGGTTTGTGGAGACGTAGGTTTTGGGAAAACAGAAGTGGCCATACGTGCGGCTTTCAAAGCGGTTATGGATCATAAACAGGTTGCCGTTTTAGTACCCACTACTCTATTAGCAGATCAACATTTCAAGACTTTTGAACGGAGAATGAAAGACTTTCCGGTAAAGATTGAAGCCTTGTCTCGTTTTAAAAGTGCCAAAGAACAGAAAACAATCATAGAAGGAGCCAAAAAAGGTGATATAGACATTCTTATTGGTACGCATCGTATTTTGTCGAAAGATTTGGCTTTTAAAGATCTAGGGTTAATTGTTATCGATGAAGAACAACGTTTTGGTGTTGCAGCTAAAGAAAAACTAAAAGCTCTAAAGGCTACTGTAGATGTATTAACACTAACCGCAACCCCTATTCCTCGTACCCTTCAGTTTTCATTAATGGGAGCTAGAGACTTAAGTATCATTACTACCCCACCCCCTAACCGCCAACCCGTAGAAACAGAGATACACTCTTTTGATGAGGTCCTTATTAAAGATGCCATTATACAAGAAATCTCACGGGGCGGGCAGGTATTTTTCATTCACAATCGGGTGAAAAATATTGATGAAATGGCTCATATGATTCGGAGCTTAGTACCCGAAATAAGAGTGCGACATGCGCATGGTCAGATGAAGGCCTCCGAATTAGAAAAGATTATTAGGGATTTTTATGATCATCGCTTCGATGTATTGGTGTCAACCAATATCGTAGAAAATGGAATAGATATAAGTAATGCTAATACCATACTCATTAATCATGCCGAAAACTTTGGGTTGGCCGAGCTTCATCAATTAAGGGGTCGAGTTGGGCGATCGAATCGTAAAGCTTTTTGTTATTTAGTTACTAAACCTATTGAACTATTAACTCCTGAAGCCAGAAAAAGACTCATTGCGCTTGAAGAATTTTCTGAACTGGGGTCCGGTTTTAATATTGCCATGCGGGATTTAGATATTAGAGGAGCAGGTGACATCTTAGGTGGTGAACAAAGTGGTTTTATTAATGATATAGGCTTTGAGCTCTACACAAAAATTTTAGATGAAACGGTTCAAGAATTAAAAGAAACCGAATTCAATCATCTTTTTGATACAGAAAAATCAAAGCCTAAAACACCAGAAACCACCATAGAAATGGATGAGTCGGCCCTTCTACCTCATCATTATGTAATGGACAATGTAGAGCGGTTAAATCTGTATCGTAAACTCGCGAACGCTACTAAACCCGAGCAGCTTTCAGATTGGAAAGATGAAGTTAAAGACCGCTTTGGGCCTTTACCCGAAGAAGCGGTAAGGTTGTATCAAACCAGAGAATTACAATGGTATGCTTCGCAATTATATTTTGTGAAGATTACACTTCGTGTAGGTAAAATGTGGTGTATGAGCCCAAAAACTAAGTCTGAATTAGGCTCTTTTTATTATGAACAAGCTCACTTTACACAGCAGCTTTCACAGATTAAAGAAGTAGCTACCGATCAATTCCGACTGATTCAAAAAGAAGATGCCATCCGTTTTTTATTTGAAGAAATAACAGATATTACCAGCGCCATCCAACTACTCAAAAGCATCTATGAATCACAAAACTAACCGGTTTTTAGCCTAAACAATTCATGAGTAGCCAACTAGAACCCTATATTCAAAGAATTAAAAACGGAGAAGTTGTTGCAATTCCTACTGAAACCGTTTACGGTTTAGCCGCACATGCATGGAATCCAGTTGCCATTAATAGAGTCTTTAGCTTAAAAAATCGTCCATCCGATAACCCATTAATTATTCATATCGCCCATAAAGATCAATTAGATGAATTCATAGAAGAGCTAAGTCCACTCCATAAAGAACTCATGAATCGATTTTGGCCAGGGCCCTTAACCATTCTTTTCCCTGCCAATTCGAAGGTCTTATCGATAGTTACGGCAGGTTTACCAACGGTTGCCCTTCGAATGCCCAATCATCCTCTGACCTTAGAGTTAATTAGAAATACTGGACCTCTAGTAGCTCCAAGTGCTAATATTTCCGGAAC
>RFPJ01000059.1 GCA_009926145.1 Bacteroidota bacterium | reverse complement strand
ATACGATCGGTACGAGAATATTTAGCGCATCACGAACTACCCTATAATCGGGTTGAATTTCAAATGTTATACGGTTTGCGAGAACAGGGGTTGAGCGACCTGAACCGCCTAGGGTATCCAACCCGAGTATATGTTCCTTTTGGAACGGACTGGTTTCCATATTTTTCTCGCCGTTTGGCCGAACGAAAAGAAAATATTTGGTTTGTAATCAGTACTTTGTTCAAACGTTAGGGTAATGAGGCCGGAAGGGCCTTTTGGATAAGTACTAATTTCGGTTATTTATGATTAGAGTACCCACTCTATTTTTCGCTTTTCTATGTGGTGTATTATGGTCTTTTGTACCATTATATGGGTATTTTCATGTTGATTTTGCCTTTATTAGTGCTTTGGGTATTAGTTTTATAGTGGCCGTTCGTGAAGCAGGCCTCAAACGCAGCCTCTTTACTCCACTTAAAAACACTTTCTTCTACCGCCTTTCCAATTATATCGTTTGGCTGCTTGTCTTTTCAATTCCAGTCGCCTTACACGACGTTTTTAGAGGAACCTATGTTTGGGATGGTTTGTGGTTTTGGTTTGCCGGTCCCCTACCTTCACTCGTATTAAGTGCCGTTCTTGGACGTTACATCTCTCTTCAATCATATAAATGGCCACACTTTAAAGCTGTTTCAGCGATTCTATTTTTAGCTATCGGCGGGTGGTTAGTAGTATTTTTTAGTGTACCTCAACTCTTTTATTACAATCATATTTGGGGGTTCTGGCCGGGGCCCATCTATGATACGACTGTGCGATTTCCACTAAATTATCTATGGTTTCGCCTAATCACCTTGGTTTTGGTTTTTGGTTTTTTAGCACTCTCGCAAACATCTTCTCGCCGTTTGGCTTCACCCGGAATCATATTCAGTCTGCTCTTTTTACAGAACACCTTAAACTTTTTGCTTCTGTTCATATTCCCCGGGAAGAACTTGAAGAATGGGCAATTCGACATGAATTTTATTTCCAAACACAAACCGAACTTCTAGAAATTGATTGGCCTGAAAATCGAAAAATTCATAGTTATATCTATAGAGATGCTTGGCAAAAAAAGCAGCTGGTTGGGGCAAAGGAAACTAGTTTTGTTCCTCTCTGGCTATCTCAGGATCAATTACATATAGCCTATGAGCACCTACCCCATGTCTTAGAGCATGAAATGGTACATGTGATATCTAAACGATTCGGAAATATCGTACTCAATGGCTCTTGGAATATGGTACTGGTTGAAGGGTTGGCTGAAGCCATAACCCAGAATACATCCGCTCACAGTACCTTAGATCAGCTCGTTGCAGTAAGGCAAGAATACCCTAGCGAAGAAGAGATATCTTCACTTTTTGGGCTATTTGGTTTTTACACACAGTCCTCGGGTCTTAGCTATACAGTGGCTGGTTCATTTGTGAAATATTTAATCGATCATTACCCTATCGATTTAATAAAAGAGTCCTATAAAAAATCTCGCCTTTCAGAGGGCTATCCGCTCATAAATCAGTTGGTAGATCAATGGCATGATCGTCTCGAAAATGAAAAAGTGCTTACCGATTCCTTAGATAGGCGGAGATCCGAACAGCTATTCGGCTACGAATCCATTTGGGAGCAAGATGGACCCAGAAATTACAATCACCCTGCTGCAATACTTGATCAATGGGCCTATCATTGGGCTCGCTCCGATACTTCATCGGCATTGGAACTTTTAGCGAATACTTTTCAAGCCTTGCCAAAAGAACCCCGTTATCGAATATCTTGGTTTGAACATGCACTTGAACTACAAAAACCTGAATTGGTTTTAAAGCATCGGCTGTTCACCGATTCATCGCTAGTGGCCAAAAGATTGATTCGGGACGCCTATGCGATGTCTGGTTTATGGGCGCAGGCTCATGAGGTTAATGAAGAACTTTTTGTTAGTACCGACAATCCTTCTTTTTTTCAAGACAGCCTTATGTGGGCTAAATATATAAGTCTTAGATATACCACCCATATCCCTAGCAATGAAGAATTTCTAGGTTTTCCTGATGAACTTATAGATGTTTTGGTCTTCGAATTTTGGGATAGGCCCCTAGGTTTAGATCCAAATGGGGAAGAGGTCCTCTCGAATGCTATTCTAAAGTGGTTAGACAAACAATTTACCCGTCCCATTCCTTCAACGGATCTTTATGCGTTTTCGAATGCTTTAATAATTTTTGAACGCTCCTTGGCCCGGTTGTCAGAAGATCAAATTGATCGCATTGTAAAAGACATTGAAAATCATCCTTACCTAAGCAAGGAATCTCCACGTAAACAATACCTATTACGGGTTCAAAAACTGAAGGACTGGATTCAATTTCGCAAAACCTATTCAAGTACCAACGCCTGATTGAAATAGCCTTTAAATAAACTGTCGTATAAAGTTTGTATAGAATATTCATTAGCTTAGAATAACTACAAACAAACTAATGAGATACATGTCCGAAGATTCTGAGCCTAAACATTCTAGTTTCCGACCTTATGAAGAATATATTCGGCTTGAACCATCCGAAATGGTTCAACGCGCAGAGGATTTTTATAGCTTACTAAGTAAACGCCGTAGTGTGCGTGCATTCTCCTCGGAGGAAATCCCCGATGAGGTCTTGGACTATGCCATAAAATGCGCCGGTACTGCTCCAAATGGGGCCAATAAACAACCCTGGCACTTTGCGATTATAAAAGATCCAAAAAAAAAGCGCGAACTGAGGATTGCAGCTGAAAAAGAAGAGCACCTCTTCTACAACGAGAGAGCTCCTGAAGATTGGTTAGCTGATTTAGAGCAGTTCGATACCAACGAACACAAGCCGTTTATTGAAGAGGCCCCTGCACTTATTGCAATCTTTAGTCAATCTTATCATATCAAGGAGTCTGGAGAACAGGAAAAACATTATTATGTAAAAGAATCGGTTGGAATTGCCACGGGTATGCTAATTACCGCTCTGCATCAAGCTGGGCTAGCAACCTTGACGCATACGCCAAGTCCTATGGGTTTTTTAAATGAGTTATTAGGACGGCCGAAACATGAAAAAGCTTTTTTACTCCTTGTGTGTGGGTATCCTAAGGAAGGAGTGGAAGTGCCCAACATTCAAAAAAAACCGCTTAACCATATTCGCACTATTATTTGAGCGAACGGATACTATGTCTTCATCAAGGCCAGAAAAAAAAGTCAGCAAAAATAAGCTTCATAAAGAGCTAAAAGAGTGGGGTATTATTCTAGCTATTGGCGTTATCATCTATCTGGGTGGATGGCATACAGAAGTTATAGGTTTTGCTCAACGCCTTTTACTGAGTACACACATCATTCAACCCTCCCTTTCGTCGACACCTCTAACTGCCGATGACTATCCGGTTGAAATTCCTGGGATAGATCCTAACAGTCCGAATGAATGGGTTCGAGCCGACTATAATTTTTTACTTGCTGATTTACAGGGTAATTCCTTCTCTATGAATTCATTGAAGGGTAAAACGCTCTTTATTAATTTTTGGGCCACCTGGTGCCCTCCTTGTATTGCTGAAATGCCCAATATTCAAGGCTTATACTCTGATGTTAAACAGGATGAGTCCATTGTGTTTTTGATGATATCGCTCGATCAAGACCCGCAAAAGGCTGCTGATTTTATGGAGCGCAAGGGCTATGATTTACCTGTTTATTTTCAACGATCAGCTAAACCCCGTGTTTATGACACCTCGGTGGTACCTACAACCTATGTGGTAGATAGTAATGGTTTCATTGTCATGAAAAAAAGGGGTATGGCACAATACAACACGAAACGTTTTAAGGAGTTCTTACGGGCTGAACCAAACCAGAGCAAAGATGTGGATCTATGACCACCTAGGTGATAAGGCGCGATTTAGTTTGGGTTGGCTTCCTCCGGAAAGCCCAAGGCCATTTGTTTGCTTTGGAATAAACCCAAGCACCGCCACACCTGAAAAATTAGACCCAACCGTTGCGTCAGTTGCACGTTATTCGGAAGAGCACGGATACCGTGGATGGCTCATGTTTAATGTGTATCCCCAAAGAGCTACCAATCCCAACCGTATGCATCGGAGGATGGTAAAAGAGTTGCATAGACAAAACATCCACCATATCCAGAAATTGCTAGAACTATACAGTGAGCTTCAACCCTTAGATGTTTGGTGTGCTTGGGGAACCCTCATCGAGAAACGAAACTATTTGTGGAACTGCCTAGTGGAAATTGAGGCTTCATTGTCAAACGCTCAGCTAAACTTTGTAACGAGAGGAGCCCGTTCAAAGATTGGCCATCCCCATCATCCCTTGTATCTTAAAAAAACAGCCCCACTCGAAAACTTTGATCTAAAAGAGTATTTGAGAACAACTCCACTGTGATTTTTTAAGCGCTATACGCCATAAGGCTTACTTTTTTTCTTTCATCCTGCTTAGAGAAAGAGCGTGTAGCATCCATTTGGGCAGCGACTTTTCCGGATCTCTTTTGGTCATATCCACAAATAAACCAAACTGCTTTGCAATAGGCACTTTGTGAGTTTCGACAAACTCAATGAGTGTTCCATCAGGATCTTCAATGTAGGTGAAACGACCAGCGGCCTCTCCCATATCAAAACTATTGGCACTATCCACGGTAAACGGAAAGCCAGCGGCTTCACATTCCTGCTTTAGTATATCCATTCCTTGTACATCAAAACAAAGATGTATGAAGCCCGGATCTCCCCAATAGCGATTCTCAAATAACTTTTTGGGCGCTGTATCTGGTGAAATACTTTGAATTAATTCAATTTCAGTGGGCCCAAATAGCGCACTGAATCCTCCCTTGCGAGCTTTGCTGTGACGGAGCAAGCAGCGACGAAAACGGCCCGAACCCCCATTCAACCCGTGAAAATCTTCAAAGATCCCTTCCGCATCATACACCACCGTATCGTAACCCAAAATGTCTTGATACAAAGTTTTAGAGCGGTCGATATCGGTGGATCCAATATAGGCACCAACAACACCTCCCGTTAAGGCGCGTTCTTTTTTGCGGAAAAAGGCTTGACCTTGGATAACCTGGAAGAGATTTCCGTGGAGATCTTTCACAAAGAAATTCAACTCGCCTGTGGGGTTTTTTGCTAGAGTAGTTACCACCTGAAGACCTCGCATCGTGAATTCTTCATAACTCTTCTCTACATCGAAGCTTTTTATTTTAGCGCTATTTATACCCAAATCGCCAAGCACTACTTCGCCATCCATGGGCGTAGGAGTGCGGGAGGTGTATTGCCAAATCTCAAACCCACCGCCACCACGCATGCTTAGGCTTAAAATAGCTCGTCGATCATGGGGCTTACCCCCCGTATAAGGTAGCATTAGATCGGCGGTTGCCTCATCGTCGAACACTTGAATGTCCATCCCAAAATACCGGCGGTACCACTCGGTTGTGGCCAGTACATCGGTATTACCAATTCCAATTTGTTGGATTCCAGAGATAACTTTCTTTTGCTGCATACGACTTAGATTCAGGTATGGTTAATCATCAGCAAAAGATACTATTTATTCCCTTTATTCGGTAAGCGACATGATTTGAAATGTGAACCCAGAAATAGATTGGAGCGATTCGGCGGCAACCTTTGCCTCTTTCAAGCTTTTAAATTCTCCAATGGAAACCCCATTCAAGACTCCTAATTCTTCATGTGCGATGGTAAAACTATTCGTAATAAAGCTCTTATCTGAAAAATCTTGAGCTAAATTTTTGGCATTCTCAATGTTTTTAAATGCACCTACAACTACGGTATATTTCGAAGATTTAGTTTGATTGCTTTGAACTGGGGTCTTGAACAAACGGTAAACTTCGCCCTCGTTTTCAGGCTCTACAGATCGACCCTGAATAATTTGATAGTCAATGTTTATCCATTCTTCTAAAGATTTCGCCGCAAAATTAGCATCGTCTCTACTTTCAAATTCTCCGACCGATACCATTTTCAACCTTCCGTGTGTAGTATTTAGATCGTATTGATTAGTTAAGAAACCAATTTTTTCAAATTTCTGAGCGTATTTTTTGGCATTCTCAACGTTTTTGAATGCACCAATATTTAAGGTATAAGCACTCATGGACTCTGCTACTTTTTTGCGGAATAATTCAAATGTTTCCTGTTTTCGTATTTCAAGCAATTTTTCATTTGATGATTCTCGGACAGGTATGATAGCTTCAGACTTTGATATAAATGGACCATTATTTGGCTCTTCTTTTTCGATATTGGTTCCTGTAGTTTCACTCGACTCAAAGTCTTTGCTAGGATCCTGACCTCCTGTAATTGGTGAGGATGATTGAATACTTGAGTTTACTAAGACAAGTAGCAACTGTTCGGTTCTGGTAGGTTCTAGGTATTTTTCGCGGATCTGTGCGTGATCGAATGTTGGCTCTATTATAGCCTCTATTTGTTGGGGGTTACTACCTAAGTGCAACAGAATAGATTCTATTTTTTGCGCTCTAGCTTTTACGATTTCATTGATGAAATCAATACCACTACCCAAATAATTGGCACCAGAAATAATCCACAATTGTAAGTTTTCATCTTCGTTCAACAGAGATACTACGCCCGCTAACTGATTTATAACTTCCATTGTATCACGAAGCGCTAAGTAGTCGAAAGATATATCATTACGCTTCATTAAAATCTGTTCCTGAGCTTGAGGAATAACCTCAAACATTCTAGCATTAGAAGCCTTAAGTAATTGTTCCTTACGGTCCGAAATGGTTAGTTCCACTCGCCTATTATCCCCTCTACTAAACGCCTGTTTCGGATTGGACTCTAACGGCTCTGAACTTCCTTTTGCTTGCGTCACTATTCGATATGGTTCTATACCAAATCCTATTAGGCTTAGCTCAACAGATGTGGCTCTTGATTCTGATAGCATTGCATTAATTTCATCGGCTCCAGTACTGTCAGCATGACCTGTGAGCAATAGGCTTTGATCGGTATGCTCTAACAACCAATCTCCAACCTTCTGAAGAATTCGTGTATGTTCATCTCGAAGGTCAGACGACATGATATCAAAGTTGCGAAGTACACCAGATGCATATTTTAAACTGTCTTCCAAGTTGAAGTTTTGTAAAGGCTGGAATTCCGTTGCTAGGCTTATATATTCGGTTGGACGTAATTCTACAATAGGGATGGGTTGTATAATCTGCTCTGTTGGTAGATCAAAACGTAACGCTTGATAGACGTTTGGACTTGGTATATATGGAGTTGGTTTCCCAATATTTGCCCGCAATGAAATGCGCAAGGTATTGGCTAATGGATCATTATTACGGGTTGAAAGTATATAGCTTAAATCTACACCAACGCCAGAAATATTAAGACCCGCACCCAACGTCATATAGCTGCGATCTCCATTCCAAGGGTCTTCATAATAGTAACCTGTTCGAACAAAAAACCTTTCTTTAAATCCATATTCCAATCCGAGACCAAGACGAAGTTGCTCTGCAACACTTAACTCTTGCATGCCCTGTCCTGTTGAAATCTCTACAGGTGACCAGCTAGTAAAGAGAGACTTCCAAGGGCTCATGGCTACATAACTTGTATCATTACCACTAACTTGCTGCTCAATTCTAGCTAATGGCTTACTTATTTCATTGGATAGGGTGAATCTATGATCTGTGTTGTTTGATGGAAGATCTATTTCCCAACCAAATCGGAAAGTAGCTGGAAGAGGGTGTTTAGCAACCCCATCCATATATTGGATTCCGTTTCCAAAGTTTTGCAAGCTTAAACCTACACGTATTCCACCAGTTGCATGTAGATTCTTATTGAAAAGAAGACCCATATTGAAGGCAAAGGCTTTTCCTTCAGAAATTTCAACATTATTAGCGAATTGGCCCG
>RFPJ01000058.1 GCA_009926145.1 Bacteroidota bacterium | reverse complement strand
TGGCATATGATATCGACGGTCCATTAAATGCCACATTTCACCTATTTCATAAGAATTGGTACCCTCTCCTCCAATAACCGCAACTCTAGGCATATCTAATGATTGAAATTGATTACTTCCCAGGTCAACTCCGTCAACCGAAAGCCCTGTTGAGATATTGAACACGGTAATACCGTCTTCAGCCACCACCTCTTTTACTAGGTCGTGTACGGCTTGCTGGTCGGCCTGTACGCCCAAAGGAATCATAATGGTTCCATAATCGAAATTAGTAAGCCCAACTTCTGTAACCGCCGAAAAAGGGGCGCTTGCAACTTTTAGCTTCACACCTGCGCTTTGTAAACGATACGCGGCTCTGGGGGCAAAATATTCATCCCATTCAAAAGCATAAGCATAGGCCGTTTCTCCTCCAACAAGGCTTGAAGAAGGCTCCCAAACCCCATTGAACGGTTCGCCTAAAAGAGATGTGTTGAACTGGCGGTCCCCAAGCTCTGCAAACGGCAAATTAAACGCATAGGGCATGGTCCACGCAGACACGTCATAAAATAAGCTATCCTGAAAGGTATTTCTTCGCTCGAATAGTGCCGTTATCAACTTATACTGACGCTGATTTGTAGGGACTACATAATTTTTTCCGGCCTCAAAGGTTTCGCCGTTTGCCGAGATATTTTTAGCTAAGGTATAGACTTCTATTTCGTGGCGGTGTAGCATTTCAGCTAAATGAAAACTTCGCGCTTGATCTTCCTCTTCCCCAAAAACATACGCCTTTATAGAGGAGCGGCTAGCCGCGGCTTGCGCGTCTTTATAGAACACCCTCATGTGTTCCAAGAGCTCTGTGCGTAATTCATGGGCCGCCTTTAAGGTTGAAAAGGATGCTGTAACCTGATTTCTAATGGTGAAAGGAAACCTGAGTACTCCATGTACACTTTCCTGTGCATGACCCCGAGAGCTGGCTTGTTCAAATAAAATCCCAATGGAGCCCTGAACGTCTGGATAAGTAGACCCTTTGCCATAGTAGTAGTCATCAAAGCTTTCTTTGCTGTAATACAGCGATTGAATCTGATCCAGCGCATCGGCGTGGTATTCTCCAATGCTAGCCGTAAGATCTTGATTGCTTTTGGGGGTTAGTGGATGGGTGCGGCTTGGGATACCTGGTTGAAAAAAGAATGTTGAATTGGTACCCATTTCATGGTGATCGGTTAACACGTTAGGCTTCCATTCCTGATATTTGGCAACCCTCCCTTGACTCTCTGGGTGCTGAACGAGCATCCAGTCTCTGTTCAAATCGAACCAATAGTGATTTGTTCGGCCGCCCGGCCACACCTCGTCAAATTCTCTTGACTGTGGGTCGGTAACCAGTGTATTGGTGCTTTTATGGATGTTTGCCCAATAAGCAAAACGGTTCAGCCCGTCTGGATTTATACTTGGGTCAACCAGGATAATCGCATCCGACAGTAGCTGCTCAATTTCCGGGCCTTGTGCCGCTGCCAGTCTATACACGACCGCTAATGATGCGTTTGCACCACTGGGCTCATTTCCGTGTACACTGTAACTCATTTGAACCACAACCGGCATCTCTTCAAGGTTTAACGCTCCCGATTGTGAAGGGTCGCTTAGTGTGCGGTGGGTTGCTTTTATTTGATCAATATTCTTATGGTTCTCTGGCGAGGTTACAATCAAAGAGAGTAGTTTTCGGTTCTCATAGGTTCGCCCGTATTCCGAAATACTAATTCGGTCCGATGCCTCCGCCACAGCATACATATACTCCACCAACTGATCATGTCTCACGTGCCATTCTCCTAGCTCATGACCCAATATTTGCTTCGGTGTGGGAATACTAGCATCGTAACTTACATTCGGGTCTAAAAAATAGCTTATATCTTCTTGTTGGGCATATAGGCTAGAAACCGACCAAGAGATGGTAGCTACCAATAAATAAATTATGCTTTTAAATTGAACTTTCTTGAGGTTGTGACTATTCATGATATGTTATTTCGGTTAAGTAAACTTCCGCTGCCTGGCGGCAATGACTTAGAATATACTACAATAGATTTATGAAAAAAGAGGTAAAAACACGGTCATAATGTGCTTTTTTAGAATGCGATTTTTTACTACTCTCAGAAAAGAACACTAACCAATATGTTGTATGGACGGTAAAGTAACTACCATTAAAAGCACCTTAAAATATGCCCTTGGCCCCGGTTTGATTCTTGCCGCCGCCGCTATTGGGGTCTCACACCTGGTTCAATCGACTCGTGCAGGCGCCCTTTATGGGTTTGCTTTGGTTTGGGCGGTTATACTCGCCAACCTTTCTAAATACCCTTTTCTAGAGTTCAGCCCGAGATACACCGTTGTTATGAAAGAAAGCCTTATTCAGGGTTACAAGCGCCTTGGCCCCTGGGCTTTATGGTCTTTTGGTGTTTTCACTGTATTCACGATGTGTATCGTTCAGGCGGCCGTAACGGTGGTAACCGCAAGTTTAGCAAATGAACTTACCGGGTTGAACCTTTCTCCTTTGATTATGAGTAGCTTAGTCTTAATGGTTTGCCTTTTACTGCTCATAAAAGGACAATATTCGGCTCTAGACGGTGCTATTAAGATTATATTGGTGGTTCTCACTATCTCTACCATTATTGCCGTAGTTATGGCGTTTACACGACCCGATGCTTTGGCGCTACCAGAGGCGCCCAGCGTATGGGATGCTTCTGGGATCACCTTTATGATTGCGCTTATGGGTTGGATGCCCATTTTATTGGACGCTTCGGCATGGCACTCCCTTTGGATTATGGAGCGGAGTAAACAAACCAAACACGAACCGGCACTTAAAGACACCTTAATCGATTTTAATATTGGGATGATCGGCGCCGGTGTATTAGCGCTCGCTTTTTTGTCGTTAGGCGCGCTCATTATGTTTGGCTCTTCTGAAACTTTTGCCAGCAGCGGATCCGAATTTGCCAGCCAACTAGTCGAATTATACACATCAACCCTTGGAGAGTGGACCTATTGGATTATTATCGTTTGTGCCTTTACCGCTATGTTTAGTACAACACTTACTGTTACCGACGCCTACCCGAGAACTTGTTCACATCTTTTTAACCTCAATCGACTCGATAAACCAGAGGAAACTCCTTGGTACTCTACTTACCGGGGCCTTTTGGTTATCATCTCTTTATTTTCTTTGGTCATCCTCTATTTTGCTGGGGGTAACTTTATTTTTATGGTTGATTTGGCTACCAGTGTTTCTTTCTTAACTGCCCCTGTTTTTGCTTTTATTAACTATAAACTCATTTATTCAAAACACTTCCCTGAGGAATATCGACCTTCAAGGTGGTTAAAGTGGTTAAGTTGGGCCGGCATGATTTTTATCACGGGTTTTGCTTTATTATTTATGATTTGGAAATTTTTCCTTAATTAACCTTTAACTCTTGCCTATGTGGCCCAGCCCCCGAGAGGCTTTCAATAGTATTAGCCATCAGCTTGGCGCCATTTTTAGTCTGTTCATCACGGCCTTATATCTAATGTATGCGGATGATGATGTTGCTCTAAAATGGAGTTTAGTAGTTTACGGTTTAAGCACTTTTGGAATGTTTTTAGCCAGTGCTCTTTACCACGGTATAAATGGTTCAAAAGAAACCATAGCAAAACTTAGAAAACTAGATCACATAATGATTTATATAGTGATCGCGGGCGGTTATACCCCCATTGCTGTTGATGTTTTACAAGAACCAGCAGGATTATATGTCTTGATCAGCATTTGGCTTTTTGCGGGTATTGGCGTACTCAAAAAACTATTTTGGATGCATGCTCCATCCTGGTTATCAACCCTTATCTATCTTGTGATGGGGTGGGTCTCTGTTTTTATACTACCCTCTATTTGGGCCAATACCTCTCCAACATTTGTGAAAGGAATCATACTTGGCGGTCTCTTTTATACGGTAGGTGCTTTTGTTTATGGTTTAAAAAAACCTAATATTTGGCCAGAATGGCTTGGTTTTCATGGATTATGGCATCTGTTTGTATTAGCGGGCGCCGCCTCTCACCTGTTGGCACATCTATTTTATTTCACATCTTTGGGTTAATATTTATTAATGAACGAGCTCTTTACTTTTTACCACATGTCTAATAAAAAGCTTTTTGTTAGCCTTTTTTTAGCTCTTTTTTCGTTAAGCGCTTTTGCTCAAAGCAATCTTCCGCTATACCCTACCCAACATCGCCCTATCAATGGGGACTGGTTAATCTTATCTACCGATCATTTCAAAATTATCTATCCCGAACGGCTGGATTCTATAGCTATTAAGAGTGGAAAGATATTGGAACAACAATACCCTTTAGCTAAAGCACTGACCGGTGGTTCTTTGAAAAATTTTCCCGTGGTCATTTCTGATTATTCTGATTTGAGTAATGGGTATGTACAAGCATGGAATTTTAAATCTGAAATTATTCTTACCCCTATTAAGGGAAAAGCAATGAATCCAAGAAGCGGAAGTTGGTTGGAGCTTGTTCTCTCTCATGAATTGTTACATGCCACTCATGCCAATGTAAAAGGATCTAAAGGGTTAAACGCTTTTGGTTTTTTGTTTGGACCAGACTTAACCAGAAGTTTAAATTTTTACCCGCCGGTTGGAATACATGAGGGCCTTGCGGTATATCATGAAGGAGTAAATGGGGTTTCCTCTGAACATGGTGGTCGGGGAAATTACGCTTACTTTAAATCCAAGTTTTGGTCCAACCTTATGAGCGATAGACCTTGGTCCTTAGGTGATGGGTTGATACCTAGTCACTTTAGTTATCCTCAAGGTCGTCACTATATAGCTGGATTCCATTTTATAGATTGGTTGCATCATTCTTATGGAGACACTATTTCAAAAGAAACCATTGAGCGTCATTATAACCGTTTTATTTTTGGTTATGGATTAGCTTTAAAACATACCACTGAGCAATGGCCTGCTCGCTTGTATAATGAATATATAGCTTGGGCTAAAGAAGATTATTTAGCCACCATCTCTGGTACTACTATATATACCCCTAGTACTAACGAATATATTTCTGGATCGGAAGAGGATCGTTTAGAACATCGCCCCTTATGGATTAACCAAGAAAATATTATCTACTACGCTAGTAGTTATCATTCCCCTAGTGGTTTCTATATCTACAATATAGAGAGTAAGAAACATCAATTATTACATGAAACTTTTCTGGTTGAAGACTATGTCTATTCCTTAGATAAAAGAACAAATACCTTATATTTTTCCTCTTATAAAGCAGGTTCAAGGTATAGTGATCAAATAAATTCACAACTATATACATTAGATTTAGCTCCTTTTCTAAATGGCGAAAAGACTCAACAGAATGACATTCTCACTATACCAAATAGCTTACGTATGTATGCTCCAGCATTTGATGAGTATAGAAACAGTGTCTGGGCGTTAAAAACAGACAGAGAGGCTGCTCAAATATATGAGCTTCGTGACGAAACATGGGTTCAATGTAGTGATTTCAATGATCTTCGCCCTATAAGTATACAAGTACACGAAAAAATCGATGGTTTATATGCTATTATAGCCCAAAAAAGAGGTATACAAGGGGTGTGGTTTTTTGAAATGAATAACTCAAGTTCGTGCTCATTTATACAACAAAAACTAGAAGGAGTGCCTGATGTTAGTTTTAAAAACAGTTCTATACTGGATATTAATTGGCACCCCACTCAAGAAAAATTATTACTAACAAAAGACAACAAAGAAAGAATAAGTCTTGTTGAATATGATCTAAGTAATCATGCTGCTTATTCTAAAATTACTACCTCTTTTGGTGCTTTTGAAGGTACTTATTCACCAACGGCCAATCGACTTGCTTTTATAGATGTAATAGATGGAAAAAATTTAGTCACTATCATATCTAATAAAAACGACCTTAATTCTGCTAAAGTATCTCTTGCAGCTTCTAATGATATTCAATCTGAGGTATCTAATTCCTATTTAGGTTCTGAATCTATAAACAGTGATACCTGGTTTATTCAAGAGTATAAAAAAGATCATTCATGGTTAAAACCACGAATTCTTTTCCCTCAAGTAAATGAACAAAATACATTTAATAATGAGCCCTTGACAGATGTACAAATAGGATTATATGTACAATCAACAGATGTTCTTCAGCAGCGTAGTTATGCTTTTGCTCCTTCTTTTTACCAAAATAATTTTTGGTATGATCTACGATATGAGCATAAAACTTTTTGGCCAGGTCTACTTATAAACAACTACAGAACTCCTGTTTATTTTTCTACAACGCTTCAAAGTAATGAGCAAATTGGATTAATATCAGATGAGCGTGGTTGGTCTATTGGGGTACCATTATTTTATCGTTTTAATAATATCACTCGTAGTAATTTTATACAGTTTACTCCTACGATTAGTATCGATAAACAACGTTATTTAGATGCAAATGGCGAGGTTTTATCATCATATATAAATCAGATGAAATTAGGCTTTAATCTAAATCTTAATTTTAATGTTCAGCAACTATATAGAGATATTCAGCCTAGAAATGGTTTAGTGACCCAGATTTTTAGTTCAACTAGTTTAAGTGATGCAACAGGTAGGTTTACAATAGATAATAATCAGTTTACTTATACTCTGAATAAACGGTATGGTATATATGTAGAGCAAAAATTATATCTACCTATCTGGAAAAAGCAAAATATATCTACTCTTATTGAAGCAGCTGTCTTACAACAAAGTGATAATTTGTTATACAGTACTAATGTAATTCGAAAAGATGGTTATTTAAGCCCTGTTTTTCCTCAAAGTGCATTTTTAGGCCGATTTACAACCGAAACTATAATTCCTGTAGCTTACTTTGATCAAGGCTTTTTTACCGTTCCTACAACCTTACAGACTATTTATTTAAAGTTATTTACTCACAGAATGTACGATTTCGATGTAAGTAGTACTTCAAATTATCCAACTCGAACAAGTATTGGATCAACTTTAAATATATTGTTTAACCTATCTAATATTGAATTATCGATAGGTTTTGGTTGGGTGTATGATGTTACAGAAAAGAAAAGTGATTTAATTATGGGTTCTTTTTAACAGAACCTAAAATATGAGTCTGTTCACCTAGTTCTTTAGCAGTATCACATACCTTTTGCACATCATCTGAGTGCACCACACATATTAGTCCAATCCCTAAATTAAAGGTAGCTCTCATATCCTCCTCAGGAACATCACCTAATCGTTGTATTAAGGAGTAAATGGGTGGTCTTTTCCAAGACTGCCAATCTATTGCTAACTGTAAATGCTTAGGTAGTATTCTTTTTGTATTTCCTACTATACCACCACCTGTTATATGAGAAAATCCATGAACACCATCAATATTTTTTAATGTCTGAATGAGCTGAAGGTAGGATTTATGAACTTTTAAGAGTTCTTCAGAAACACTACAACCTAGTTCTTCAACAACTTCATCTATTTCGAAGTGATTAAAGAGTACTTTTCTCGCCAGTGAGTAACCATTGGTATGAAGTCCTGTACTTTCAAAACCTATTAGTATATCACCTTCTTGAATCGTACTACCATTTATTATTTGATCTTCATCTACAATTCCTACAATGGTTCCTGCTAAATCAAATTCGCCTGGTTTATAAATATCTGGCATTTCAGCTGTTTCACCACCAATTAAAGCAACATTATTTTCTTTACATGCTTGTGCAAACCCACTAATAACATCTACACCTACATTCTTTTCCAATTTTCCTGTAGAAAAATAGTCTAGAAAGAATAAAGGGGTTGCACCACATACAGCAATATCATTAATACAATGATTTACTAAATCCTGCCCAACCGTTGTGTACTTTTTTGCTTTGTAAGCCACAATTAGTTTAGTACCAACACCATCTACAGAACTAACAAATACTGGGTTTTTGAA
>RFPJ01000057.1 GCA_009926145.1 Bacteroidota bacterium | reverse complement strand
TAACGGTAGCATTCGAAGACCACAAGCCGGCCCCTCCATACCTACTCCCGGTGCACAGTGTTTGCGTGAAATAACCGCCGAATTATCTTTTGGATCTATATTTGGCTCAAAAGAAGATCTGGTGAATGAAGCAAAAGCGTTTTCTCACCCAGCCTATGTTCAACAAATTCCAATACTGCATAACATTCCAACCATAGGCCCCCTACCAAGGCATTATTCTTTGTTAGAAATACAGAACCCAGTGGTTAAAATTTCTTCCTTTTATAGACACAACAATGGATATTATGTGCTAAGAGTATTCAATTCTTCAGATAAGGATCAAATGAGTAGAATAGATTTAGGCTTCGAGGTAAAAGAAGTTCAAAAAAGTAGCCTTACCGATAGTTGGGTAGAAGATTTAACGGAAGAAATTGACCAGCAAACACTCTTTATCCCCTTAGAACCCTATGAAATAAGCACCTATTTATTTCGCTAACATCGATTAGTCGTTACCTTCTATGGATTTTAAAGATTTCTCTTTATTTCATACACCTATATTCATAGGTCTTATTCTTTTAACCGTACTAACTCAGTGTGAGAACGTTGAAAAGGAATCGAGTGTCGGTTTTGAAGATACTGATGCATTTTTTCGAACACTTCCATTATGCAATAGGGAATATCAACTTATTGCCTACTCCGGTGATTTGTGTTTAGATGTCGAGCTATTCAAAACACAGTATGTAGCTTATGCGTCGGTTGCCTCTGTAAGGGACTCTCAAAAATCACGACTCTTGTTTCTCGAGGAAATTTTGAATCGAATGGCCATTGCTCAATGGGCCGAAGCCAATAACCTCCTCTCCGATGAAAATGTACAAATGAATCTAGAAGGGCATCTTCGAGTACAAACCGCAAAAAAATGGGTTCAAGATCAGGTGAGATCCATGGTATCACATGCGTCCAATGAGGAAGTTCGAAATGCCTTTAGGAAAAAAAATACCCGGCTCGAATTGGCTCAAATTTTCTCCCAAAACGAAGCCGATATCATCAACTATGAGCGCAGATTACAAAATGGAGAGGATTTTTCATCCTTAGCTAAGGAATCAATGCTTAAGGTCGGGGAAGATAGTAGCCGTTATTACATGGGTTGGATTGGTTGGAAAGATATGGGTATTGGCCCTGAAAATGCTGCTTATTCGCTTGAAATAGGTGAAATAAGTGCGCCTACACCCTCCCTTAATGGTTGGCATATGTTCCTTTTACTGAACAAGGAAGAGCGATTTTTTGCCGATGTAAGTACCTTCGAAAATGAACGTCAAAGCCTAAGCGAGGCCATATTTGCTCGAAGAGTAGAAGAGCGTAGCCAGACTTGGGTGGATTCGGTTCGCAAGCAATATCCCTTGGAATTATACAGCTCAGCATTAGGTGAGTTAGAACAATGGCTAGGTGCCCAAAATCTACAACTATCCCCTTACTTGATTCAAGAAAAAGCAAAATTAGAAATCCAAAATCGTGCTTTTGAGTTTAATGAAGAGACCACATTGGCAAGTATCGGTCCATATAGCTTTACCACTAAGGATTTTCTGATCGCACTACCTCACATTCCCAACTACCTATTATCGGGTAGCCTTAGAGGTGCTATTGAATTTGCGTTAACGGATTACTTGTTTTCACAAAAAGCACTCCAAGAGGGGTATTTCAATGATACAACTGTTCAAAATCTACTTCGGCTAGCGAAAATTAATGCCCTTAACACGCATGCCTTTCGAGTATACACTCAAACTTTATTAACCTCAGAAGATGCCCCTAATGCTGTTATGGACGCGGAATGGATGATAAATGCAAGGATGCAACTGATTCAGCAGCTACAACCTAGTCTTAATGCTTTGACGGTAGACACAAACGCCTTAGACAACTCCCTTCCCTATTTCTTTTAGACATTGGAGGGTGTATAAAAGTCCTCTTGGCACATGAAAACATCCTTTATAGGGTCCACCTTTGAATCGATGGGTGCGTACTCCTTCCCGATTTAAATACCCATACCATTCCCCATGTACCGGATCGGAAAAATGCTTAAAACTATACTTAAGAGTAGTAGTGAAATGCTCCCAATCAGACTCTTTTCGACGGAGCTTATAATTCAAAGCCCATGCATATAAGGCTTCGGTATGAGGCCACCACAATTTCATATTCCATTCAAGTGGTGTTGGTGGACGGCCTTCCGAGTCCAAAAAGTAATACAAGCCTCCAAACTCTTGATCCCACCCCCTTTCAAATGACCAATCAACCATATCAAAGGCTAATTGTTGCAAGCTAGAATCATTTAATATCTGAGCCCAATGCTGTAAAAACCAACCAGCCTCAATAGCATGACCGGGATTTAACATCCGTCCATCTATGGTGTCTATAAATTCACCATTAGGCCCCACTGTTTCGAATACAATCTTACGATCGCTATCGATATGCTGAAGAATTTCGGTGATGCAAGTTGTAATTTCAGACTCATAATCGGACCAATTGGGCCCCGCTATTTCTTCAAATACATTTAATAAAATCATAGGAACGGCAAGACCCTGACTAGGTGGCACGCCTGGATAGGCCACTTGTCCTACCAAACTCAAGTCTTTGGACCAATTCCAGATATGCTCTAAAAGTTGTCTTGCTTCTTGCTGATAAATAGACTCACCCGAAACCTTACCAAACTGATTCAGAGCCATTACATAGAAACACTCGGAAAATATCTTGCGCTGAATCTGTATTCCCTTTCCCTCACGGTCCGTTGCAAAATAAACCCTATGATTTTCGGTTATTGCATGATTGCGTAAAAAATCAATTCCCAATCGTGCTATATCTAACCAGCGTTGTTCGGGTTGAACCGTCTCGTACAGTTTTGCAAACATCCAAGCCTGTCGACCTTGAAGCCAAATGTGTTTGGTGGTATCGTAAACAGAACCATCTTCATCCAGGCAATTGAAATAGCCACCATATGTAGAATCTAATGAATGACGCTCCCAGAAGGGAATAACTCGTTCAAATAACTCCTGCTCAAGTCGGCTTTGCACTTTTTGGAGTTCGCTATTGGGTACTGAAAACATAGATATTGAAGTATAGGCGTTTCAAAAAATAGATTGTGGCAACTAGGCTTAAATGATGGCTATTAAGCCTGTTCTTCTAACCATTGACGGTATTGTTTATACAAACCGTGCGCCGCAGGATAGATAGAATTAGGACTCATAAAATGGGAGAACTCGAAGGTAATCATTTGCTCTATACCCGCTTTAGCTGCCTGTTCCATTTTAAACCGTAAGTTCTTGAACGGGATAGGAGGAAATTTAATAGGCATATCACGATCGAATGACTCTACATTGCTCCAAGATTCAATGCCAAATTCATCGGCTAAAGATTTGTGTATCTCTAAATAATTCGACAATTCATCATAGCCGACCTGACCATCCTGAAAGGCTACAATATCAATATTACCCTGTAGATGCTTGAATATTTCTCTCCACTCGCGAGCATGATCATCTATGGTAATGGACTCATAGGCAAATTGTTTTACTCCTTGGACATAGGGTGAGATGAGAACGGGTTGGCTTTTAAGTTTTTTTAAATGAGCCGCCATCTCCTCATACACGTCCATGACCCCTTTTTCGTATCGGCCAATTTCATGACTAAAATACCAGCCTTTAAATGCTTTTTTATGACCATAGCGCTGCACTACTTCATCACAGAAATCCTTGTTTATATCTATTTCGGAGCGATAGTCTTTATTTACCCAATAGGTTCCTGAGTCATAGAGTCCGAAATAAAAATCCATTTGGCACCGCTCTGCTTCATCCAAAAACAATTCCACCAAATCGGTATATACAGGCAGAATATTCATCGTCTTTTGTAATACCTTTGACTCAAAAGTAACGTGTTTTCTATAGCCCGCTCGAATTAGAATAACCGTGTCGATACCTACGGCTTTCATGGCATCGAAATCTTTAGCCCATTCATCTCTAGTCCAATTTTGACTGGGGATATCATGGGTAATTTCATCTAAAAAAGTGCCTTTTAGTTTGATCATTAGATTACAATATCCAATTTAGATTACAATGTATATTAATTTATTAATTGCTAAATAGTGCATCTAAAAATCGGATAATCTCGATTCAAATACTACATATGCACATTATGATGATATACCAGGTATGCCCACAATGAATTCATTTATAATTTAGTTTCTTTTCTGTATTTTGTGAAAATGTTATTGAGGTTTAAAACATATCTGCCTAATGAGAAGCGATTATTTAATGCATTACGAATGTTAATTTTCGTCATAAGTATCGGTGCATTAAATACCGCCATTGCATTTGCCTGTCATCATACTAATGCCTCGAATGAAGAATCCTCAAGTTATGTAGACACTGAAAGTCTCACGGGGAAAACGTGGAGCTATGAATTTACCTACGCCAAAAGCGTAGAAAATTCTAAAGACATGGGTTCCCAAATAACATCTACACAAAACAAAAATTGTTGTGATGATATGCCCCATTGTGATGGGCCCAGTATATGTGAGTGTAGTATTCCTTATACGTCACATACACGCAATGCGGTTGTCCATTCATTTTCAGTTTTGGCACCTTCTGCTATTGTACGAATTAGTAGAGCTCCTCCACTATTAGATCGTCTTTTACCTCAAACAAAAGATAACCCTCCTTTTCTTTCTGAAGCGCTCTATTTAGCCTTCGATCAATGGCTGCTTTAAATTTTAGTTGATTTTAAGTCTAGGTAAGCTCCACCAAAGGCTTTCTAATTCATGCGGTATTCGTTTAGTCCCCGCACTTATCAACTAAAATCCTATGTTTAAGAATTTTTATAATTACTCGTTATCACAACCTCTGATTCCCTTATTGGTATTTGGCCTAATAATAGCTTGGGGGCTTAGTGTAACGCCTTTCGATTGGAATTATCCGTTTAAGGGTAATTCCGTTGCTGTTGACGCCATACCTGATCTAGGTGAAAATCAGCAAATCGTCTATACCGAATGGAGTGGTCAATCTCCTGAAGATGTAGAAGATCAAATTACCTACCCTCTGAGTAACTACTTTCTTACACTGGCCGGGGTTAAAGATGTGAGGGGCTTATCAATTACCGGGAGATCTACTCTATACATTATTTTTGAAGAAGATGTGGATTTCTATTGGAGCAGAAGTAGAATAATTGAGCGCATCAATTCACTTCCTAGAGGAACTTTACCAGAAGGGGTTCAACCATCATTAGGCCCCGATGCTACGGGTTTAGGTCAAATCTTTTGGTATTACTTGGAGGGTGTAGACGAAGAAGGTATTGAAGTAGGTGGTTGGAGCCTAGAAGAGAAACGAAGTCTTCAAGATTACTACATTAAAACGGCTCTATCATCGGTCTCAGGAGTATCAGAAGTAGCTTCCATTGGTGGTTTTGTTAAAGAATTTCAAGTGGATATCGATCCACTTGTTTTACAGCAGTATGGATTAAGTATTCAACAAGTGTTCCGACGCTTAAAGCAGGCTCAAGCCGAAGGTGGCCTCAAAACTCTAGAATTCAATCGCAACGAATACCTAATTCGAGGTGTGGCACCGGTTGAAGATTTAGAAGATCTGGCGCGCATTCCAATTCGCAGCATTGATCAAACACCACTTTACCTTGGGGATATTGCAATTCTTCAGTATGGACCTTCGGATCGAAGAGGTGCTTTAGACGTAGCTGGGAAAGAAGCCGTAGGAGGAGTGATTGTCGCACAATATGGTACTAATCCTAAAGAAGTTATCGACAATATTCACCTAAAAATTGATGAACTTGCTACCTCTCTTCCCTCAAAAACACTGGATGATGGACGTAAAGTTCAACTGAAAATCATCCCCTTCTATGATCGAGCGGATCTTATTAAGGAGACGATAGGCACGCTAGAGCATGCGTTATGGCTTCAAATACTCATTACCATTGCTATCGTGCTGTTGATTTTAAGAAGGCTTCGCATGGCACTGCTTATTTCGGTAATGCTTCCCGTTTCTGTTTTATTGACTTTTATTGCCATGAAACTGGCCTCAATAGACGCCAACGTAGTGGCGCTTTCAGGTATAGCAATCGCAATAGGAACCGTAGTAGACATGGGAGTAATACTTACGGATACCATCTTGCAAAAATTAGACAAGCAACATATAAAATCTGATTCTCTCACCCTTAAAGATTTTCTGAAGAAAAGATTCAACATAATTATAGAGGCTACCCAAGAGGTTGCTGGTGCCATTTTAACAGCAATTACTACAACCATCATCAGCTTCCTTCCAGTATTCACGATGATTGAAGCTGAAGGCAAACTCTTCAAACCATTAGCATTTACAAAAACATTCGTACTCGTAAGTTCTATTTTAGTGGCGTTAAGCCTATTACCCGTACTAACTTATTTATTATTTGGTCGACTTGAATGGGTCTCAAAGTTGTTTAAAGATTACTGCAGATCACTTCTAAAATTCCTACCAATAGGTACTTTCGATTCTATCGAAAATCAGTTGAATACCCTGAAAAAGATCATAATTACCATACTTATTCTATGGGTTAGTTATCAACTTTCATCGGCATGGCAACCATTTGGAATTGAAACATCCGCCCTACTTCAATTCATTTTTGTTGGTATACTCCTGTTCATCATAGTACAAGGTGTTCAGTTTATCATAAAGCGATATCCAAGGTGGCTTGAATGGGCACTTATAAACAAAAAAAGCTTTATAAGCATACCCATTGCCATTATCCTAGTAGGTCTTTATTCATGGCTGGGTTTTGGGAAATTTTTCTCGCCCATTTCCACCTCTCTAGAAAAAATCGGAGTATCTATTTCAGAAACCTCATGGTGGCAAAATCTTGAGAAAAAACATCCTGGATTACCCACAGAGTTTATGCCTAGCTTAGATGAAGGTGCCTTTTTATACATGCCAACTACGATTCCAAGTGCTGGAGTAGAACAAAGTTTGGAACTCATGCAATTTCTCGATGAATCCATTTCAAGTATTCCAGAAATTGAACAAGTAGTTGGGAAAATGGGGCGAGTTGAATCAGCTTTAGATCCCGCACCATTAACTATGTTTGAGCATATTATTACCTATAAGACTGAATACATTGAAGATGAACAGGGTAAAATTTCACGCTTTCGAACTGCTAATGATGGTTCGTTTGTAAAAGATTCTGAAGGAAAGCTAATTAAAGATGATACTGGTAAACCCTTTCGACAATGGAGAGATCATATCCAAACAAAAGATGATATCTGGAATGAAATAATTAGTGTAAGCTCTCATCCTGCCTTAACATCAGCCCCTAAACTTCAGCCTATTGAGACCCGGATCCTGATGCTACAAACCGGTCTTAGAGCTCCGTTTGGAATCCGTTTACAAGGAGAAAATATCCAAGATTTACAGCTTACTGGTCAACTTCTTGAGGAAACACTTAAGAATCTTGATTTTATAAGGCCTGAAACTGTTTTTGCTGAGAGAAATGCGAGTAAACCCTATATCGAGATATTGTGGGATAGAGAAGCCCTTGCTCGATATAATATGAGTGTATCTGAAGCTCAAGAATGGGCTATGATGAGTATATCTGGTCTAATAGCAGGAGAAGTTCAGTTAGGAAGAGAACGCTACAACATACGTATCAGACTAGCGAAAGAGTATCGAAATGACCCGCAAAGTATGGCTAATTTACTTATTGATACCCCACAGGGTACGCGAGTACCTCTTTCTTCACTCGCTTCCATAGAATATCGTTTAGGACCTCAAGCAATTAAGAGTGAACAGTCTTTTAAGGTTAGTTATGTGTCTTTTGACATTACCAATAGTCTTTCATACACCGAAGCCATTGATCAACTTGCCAACTATATATCCAACTTACGGCAAAATGATGAGCTAGAGATACCTGGGGGAGTTCAATTAAGTTATACAGGGACGTTTGAAAATCAATTGCGTGCCGAACAAAGACTCCAAATCATTTTACCACTTACTCTGCTACTTATCTTTTTGGTTCTATATCTTCAGTTCAGATCTATCCTAACAAGTTTGATGATATTTGTGGGAGTATTTGTGGCATGGTCAGGCGGATTCTTGTTGTTGAGTTTATTTGTCTGGGATGGTTTTGCCACCTTAACTGGGGGTGCTTTTAGTATTATCGAGCTCTTTTCGTTAGAACCTATCTCGTT
>RFPJ01000056.1 GCA_009926145.1 Bacteroidota bacterium | reverse complement strand
TTGTCCAAGTAGATGGGTCTGAAAATTACCCTAATTTTGTCGCTCAAACTCATTTAGAGCCTGAAATTTTAGAATGTCATAGCATCACCGGAGAGGGCTCTCATTTACTTAAAGTGAGAACCAAAAACACCAGTTCATTCGAACGTCTATTATCAAAAATCCAATCTTGGGAAGGTGTGGATAAAACCCGATCCAATCTTGTACTCTCCAGTTTTAAAGAAACCAGAAGCCTACCAATAGAACAGTCTACTGAATTAATGAAAAGTTGATGGTAATACAGCTACTATCCTAACTCTCGACTTTATTTCGTATATTACGACATAATGTCAGATAATAATTATGGATAGAGAAGTATTTCAACAACAATTTGGATTGATTGGTGACTCGCCTGCTCTTAAACAGGTGGTCAATAAGGTTATGCAGGTATCAAAAGCCGATATTACCGTGTTATTACAGGGTGAAAGTGGCGTGGGTAAAGATGTGACGGCAAGAGCTATCCATGGCCTAAGTGAAAGAAAGCACAATGACTTGATTATTGTTAACTGCGGAGCCATTCCCGAAGGAATTATTGAAAGTGAACTTTTTGGCCATGAAAAAGGTGCCTTTACGGGTGCTAATGAAACGAGACAGGGTTATTTTGAAAAAGCCAATGGCGGGACCATTTTCCTAGATGAAATTGGAGATACCCCAAAGAATGTACAAGTCAAGTTACTTCGGATATTAGAGAATGGTGAATTTTTTCGAGTGGGATCCTCAAAGTTACAAACGACGGATGTTAGAGTAATTGCCGCCACCAATAAAGATCTTTGGGAAATGGTTCAAGAGGGTACGTTCCGAGAAGATCTCTACTATCGTTTGGATACAGTGCAGATACACCTGCCACCACTGCGCGAACGATCAGAGGATATCATCCCAATATTTCGGAATTTTGTCGAGCATTTTTCAAGACGCTACGATTCGGTTTTTAGAGGTTTTTCAGATGAAGCCAAAGCCTTGCTTACCTCCTACCGTTGGCCAGGTAATATTCGAGAGCTTAGAAATGTAGCAGAACAGTTGGTGGTCCTAGAAAAGTCTCAATTTGTAGATGCTGAAAAACTCCAAAAATACCTAAAAGGTCGACAACGAGTTGGGGCCTCCGATAATCTCCCCATGGTTAATGATTCTAGTCATTTTCAACAAGAGGCTTCATCTTCAACACAAGGGCAAAACACGGAACTCATCTACCGTGCCTTACTTGAAATGCGCACCGATATTGGCGATGTGAAGAAGATGATTGCCAACCTAGTGTACTCTCTTTTCTCTACTAATAAGCCTAATAATCTTCCTGCACTTGCGGCAAATAATTCGCCCAGTGAATCCTTCAATAAGAATGAGTTTGATGTATCGTCTAGTTATTATGCTTCGGAAGATCGGCAACTGGAGGATGGGAGAAATACTGTATCGTCGGTCGATAATCTCAAAACTGACGAGTTTGAATCCTATGAAGAATCTTTAGAGGAAGAAGCGAATATTCTATTAAAGGGAGATTACATTCCATCCTTAGAAGAGACCGAGCGATTTCTCATTGAACGAGCCTTGGAAGTCTTTGATGGGAATCGAAGAAAAGCCTCGGAAACTTTAGGCATTAGCGAGCGAACGCTCTATCGAAAGCTAGACCAGTTTGGACTCGATAAAAAATAAGCTTTATGAAGACTTTGAAACGAATCTGGTATAGATGTATAGTACTTCTGCTTCTCGCAGGTGTAAGTATGAATATGAGCTGTCTCAGATATAGTTTCACAGGAGCTAGCATACCAGAGGGAGTGAACACTATTTATATTCCATTTTTCCCAGACCAATCGGGAAGTGGTTTAGGAGATTTGAGCGATCGATTAAATACCTCATTGATCAATCGTTTCGTCAACCAAAGCCGGCTACAGTTAGCCTCTAATTTAGATGTTGCCGACGCCTTTATTGAGGGCCGAATTCAAAGCTATTCCAATCGCCCTTTTTCTATCGGAGGTAATGAACAGGCCAGTCAAAATCAGGTGAATATTACGGTTCAAGCTCGTTTTCAATATTCGACCAGTGAGGAAGCCCTGTGGAATAAAAGTTTCTCTGGTAGCTTTACCTATGATCCAACGGAAGACCCCATTAACGGGGAATTGGAAGCTGCTTCTGAAGCATTAGCACAAATAGCCAATAATATGTTCAATGATGCGGTTAGTAATTGGTAGCTAGTTTGTGAAATATATATTTCATCTGTAACCCTAAGCCGATATATTAGCGGAATACATGAATACCTTCCCTTTTAACATACCGCCCTCTTTAAATAGTTATGTGGAACAGTTCGACTCAGACCCTGAGCGAATGACACGTAAACTTGACCGGTTAGTAAAAAAAAGAGATCCCGATGCCGTAGGGCATTTTTTGTTGGCATGGTTTTATCATCTTCAGGGTAATCAAGAAAACGCAATTGCTGAAGCTTTAAAAGCTAAAACATATGCCCCTGGGAGTCCCCTGATGGAACATTTGCATTTTTTCTTACTTCACCCAGAAAAGTTTGAAGCGGCCGTTCCTTCTCGTGCCAGTAAAAAGAAAAAGGTTTTTGTTCAAGGTACTCGCACCCCTCAAATTTTAGACTTAGATCGATTAATTGAGCTATTAGAAGCTGTTGAGAGTCAACGTGTAAATTACTCTTATGAAGATGTAAGTGATGAAGATTTGAGTGAGAGTTCAAATGACGTGGCCGATATTATTTCAGAAACTCTTGCCAAAATTCATGAGGCGCAAGGCAATCGAAAAGAAGCCATACATATGTACGAGCGCCTGGTTATTACCAATGAAGACAAAGCAGACGCTTATTCTTCTAAGATAGAAGAACTCAAGAAAGAGAATTAAAGATAAGGGTTAGACTCAATCTCGTGCCCGATGCTTGTACTTGATCCATGACCTGGATACACCAAGGTTTGCTTTGGTAGGGTAAAAAGTTTCTGCTGGATGCTTTGTTTTAATACGTCAAAGTCCCCTTTATAGAGGTCTGTTCTCCCAATACTTTCCCTAAAAAGAGCATCACCCGATATCAATATGGCTTCTTCTTTAAAATAGAATGAACAGTGATCGGGTGAATGGCCAGGAGTATATAAAATTTCAATGGTGAATCCGGCTATGCTTAGGTGCTTCTTATCCTCTAAGGTTTGAAGCTCGCAGTTCGGTTTTATTGAATTAAAGCCAAACATTCTAGCTTGATGCTCAAAATTGTCCCATAAAAAGGGATCTTGCTTATGAAGATATACAGGGACAGATGATTCAAGAAATGTGTATAAACGATCTAAACCTAAAATATGATCCACATGAGCATGCGTGAGCAATACCGCCGCTATGGAAAGCTTATGTTGACCAATGTAGGAAGTAAAGGTTGCAAACTCTGATTCAGTGGAAAAGCCTGCGTCCACAACGATTGCTTCTCTATGATCATTATAGATGAGATATGTGTTCTGCTGGAATGGGCCTAGCTCAAATATCTTTAAGTGCATAAACAAAAAAAGCCATCGTGTAGATGGCTTTTAATTTATTTTTTCTTGTCGTACATCCGCTTGAATCGATCTACCCTACCAGCCGTAGCGGTGAACGAATTATTTTTTGTGTAAAAGGGATGATTTCTAGAATCAACTTCTGGTTTATAGACACCATCTTTTACATCTAGTGTACTTCGTGTCTTAATTTCTGAACCGTCGCTTAGTTGTACGGTGATTTCCTTGTATTCGGGATGTATTCCAGCTTTCATAATCAAATAATTTTTATTCAGACTCGAAATATAAAGAATATTCTATTATCACTCAATCGAAAACCACTAAAATATTCAACTATCTTCATCATATTCTTCACCGATATCCAAAGGGTTAAACATGCTTCCTAACATATCGGTATAGCGAACACTTTGTTCATGTTCTACTTTACCAAGCATAGAGTGTTGGTGTAGCGTTTCAAGTAAGGTATCCATCCAAGCTAATTTATCTGCCTTGGATACCTTATTATGCAACTGTGTTTCAACAGCTTTTTCTAGCCCTCTTACCGATAATAATGCAGTTTCATAAGACTCATCATTAATATTGTCGCCTAAAGAAATTTCATTGCCTAATTCAAAATGCATCCCAATAGCTTCGTAGATACTAGGCTCATCTTCATTTCTTTTTCCTGGGTCCGGAAAATATCGCTTGAATGTTTTGGCAATAGCTTTACCTATAATAAGTTTTGCTACATTAATCGCCCCTTCCTGCTCCCCTTCATAAACTAATTCAAGTTTACCCGTTAATGCGGGTACGACATGATAAACATCACTAATCCTAATCTGGGTTTGCGTTATACCATGGGTAAAAGCCCTACGCTCGGCCGCACTAATCATTTGTTCCATAGCTGTAATCGACATTCTACTTGAGACACCACTTTTTTGATCGATGAATTCAGATTCTCGTGCTTCAAAAGCTATTTGATCAACAATTTCTCTATAAACAGTAGGTATAGTAACCTGCACTTCAGACTCTCTGTTAGACCAAGCCTCTTGGGAAGTAATTTGCATCGCTGTATCGAGGGTCTTAGGATAGTGAGTAATGATCTGTGCGTCTATTCTGTCTTTGAGAGGAGTTATGATATTCCCCCTATTGGTATAGTCCTCTGGGTTTGCGGAAAATGCCATACAAATATCCAAGGGCATTCGGAATTTGAATCCCCTAATCTGTATATCTCTTTCCTGCATGATATTTAACAATGCAACTTGTATGCGGGGTTGAAGATCGGGGAGTTCATTGATGATGAATATACCTCTGTTAGACCTTGGGATTAGTCCAAAATTAATAGATTCTTCATGTGATAAGTCTAGTTTTTGGGAGGCCGCTTTGATAGGATCAATATCACCAATAATATCGGACACCGTTGTATCTGGTGTAGCTAGTTTTTCACTGTAGCGGTCATCTCTACCGACCCATGCTATAGGAGTATCCATCCCTAAATCATGTATCTTTTCTATAGCATATCGAGATAATGGGCGAAATGGATCGTCTTGAATAACAGAACCCTCAACAATAGGCATATATTCATCTAACAATGCTACGAGTTGACGAAGTAATCGTGTTTTGCCTTGTCCACGTAGTCCCAGCAAAATAAAATCATGCTTTGCTAAAATAGCTTGTTGAATTTGAGGCATCACGGTATGTTCATACCCTAAAATCCCCTCAAATGGGAATTGGTTATTCTTTATAAGCTGAATGAGATTTGAGCGCATTTCATCTTTCACAGGCCTACTAACCCAACCAGACTCACGTAAGTCACCTAAGGTATTAACCTGATCTGTCGTAATGTTTTCCACTCCATTTTGCTTCATACGATTCCTAATAATTAGAAACTTTATACTTAGTAACTACACAAATAAAACGATGCTTGGGTTGTTTTCATTCACTTCTTGAAAAAAGAATTACACGATAGTTTAGGAACGTTTTCCGCTACATCTTACTTCTACATTTGAAACAAACGTTCAACAATCGTTCAATTTTATGTCCAATCCCTTAGCGGTAATTATAGGTGGTAGTGGAGGAATAGGAAACGCTATTGCACATCATCTTAGTGAAAAAAACTATCGTATTGTAATCACTTCAAGAGATCAAGCTCGAGCAGAGAAAGTCGCCCTAAGCATTAATGAAAAAGGGGGAGAAGCCTATGCTATCCCCTTAGATGTGACAAATGTGAATGTACTATCAAGAGTGGCTGATCAAATTCATGAGGAATTGGGTACAGTTGACGCACTTATTCATGCCTACGGAAAAGGTGTAATTCAAGCCTCCACAGATATACACCCTAATGTTGCAGTCGAAGTAGTAAATACCAATGTATTGGGAAGTTTTTTGGCCACGCAGGCATTCATTCCGCACATGAACCCTGAACACGCTAGAATGATTTATTTTCCAGGAACGATGGGTAAATATATAATGAGGAACTCGGCACTTTATTCTGCAACCAAATTTGCACTTCAAGGTATGGTGAAGGGATTGGTTGAAGAGTTCAAACGGTCTAATACCCAATTCTCACTACTGTATTTAGGGGGAGTAGATACTCCATTTTGGGATGACGAAGACGTTCAAATGAAAGTGAAAAAAGAAGCCATGTTGATGCCCGAAGTTATTGCCAAAGTTGTGGGTAACGTATTAGGACTTCCACCTTCTCATGTCGTTAATGAATTAGTGATTCAGCCGAATTCTCATCAACTCGTATAAACAAAGCTAAGATTTTAGGTAACAGTATTAATCAGTTGCAACTGGACATCGGTCTATTGCAGAACTGTAAGCTGAACTAAGTATGGTTAGTGCTTGATCAATTTCCGTTTTAGAAACGGTTAGAGCAGGTCTAAATCGAATCGTCTTATCGCCACAACCCAAAATCATGAGACCTTGGTTCATGCATTCTGTAACAACTGCGTTTCTAGCGTGTGCGTTAGGCAAATCAATCGCACACATTAAACCTTTACCACGTGGGTTTGAAAAATGAGTGTGCTTATTACATAGTGTTTCTAAACCTGTTAGTAAATGAGTACCAAGATGGGCGGCATTTTCTACGAGTTTATCTTGCTCTATAACTTCCAGTATACGTTGAAATCGGACCATGTCTACTAGATTACCACCCCACGTAGAGTTTATTCTAGAAGAGACCTTAAAACAGTTGGTTTCCACTTCATCTAATCTACGGCCTGCCAAGATACCACAGACCTGTGCTTTTTTTCCAAATGCTATGATGTCTGGCTGAACAAAATGTTCATGAGCCCAAAATTTACCTGTTAAACCAACTCCTGTTTGTACCTCATCATAAATAAGGAGTGCCTCGTACTGGTCCGCTAAGTTGCGTAGCTCTTGGTGAAATTCCTGCCTAAAATGTCTATCTCCTCCTTCGGCTTGAATAGGCTCTATAAGTATGCAAGCAATATCGTCTTTATGCATTTCAAAATAGCGCTTTGCTTGTTCTAAGGCTAAATCTTCATGCTTAATGACCTGTTCTATAGACTCTTTAGTTTCAGGATAGTGATTCGCAGGACTAATGACTCGCGGCCATGTAAACTTGGGAAAGTACTTTACCTTATCAGGCAGAGTATTGGTTACCGAAAGTGTATACCCCGTACGCCCGTGAAATGCATGCTCAAAGTGCAATACAAGATGCCCTTTCTCTTCTCTATACCCTCTCTGATAATTTTTCTGAACCTTCCAATCAAAAGCGATTTTCATAGCATTTTCAACAGCTAAAGCACCACCGGATATAAAAAAAGCATGAGGTAAATAATCAGGGATTCCTACTCGTTCAAAGGTTTCCATGAATTCAGCCATATATTCGGTATAAATATCGGAATTCGATGGTTTGTTAATGGCTGCTTTTCCAATTCTACGAATAAAATCATCATTATCTAAGGCAGGATGATTCATTCCCAAAGGGTTAGAGGCAAAAAAGGTAAAAAAGTCTAAGTATTCCCTATTGGTAACTTTATCAACTAGATAACTTCCATGACTTTTATCTAAATCTAGAACCATATCATACCCATCGGCTAATATATGCTTAGCTAATATAGATCTAACCTGACTTGCTGGAATACTTGTGCGACTCATAATGACTAATATGTTTTTTAAAGGGTTTAAACCGATGAGTGATAATTATTTAAACTAGTAAATACTACTATTGGACTCAAGCAGTAAGACAGCTAATACAGAGTTTAAATAGTCGATAATAGTTTAAGAAAAGAGTTGACCTTGGATTGTATTAAGTTGTATATTTAAAATTCAACATCGCGGGGTGGAGCAGCTGGTAGCTCGTCGGGCTCATAACCCGAAGGTCGCAGGTTCGAATCCTGTCCCCGCCACTACAAAAAAGCCGAATTGTTTAACAGTTCGGCTTTTTTTGTTTGTAGAAATAAAGTGGTAAATGAATTGCTTTAGAATCATCAAAAAATCTACTACTTATCATTTTCCTAACAATAGACAAAAAAAAAGCCCTGCATGTGCAGGGCTTTTTAAATTCAAAGAGATACTGATTATCTCCAACCACCAGTAGAGGCACCTGGGCCACCAACTCCACCAAAGGTGTAAAATGGTTTTTCATATCCTAGAGTTTCTAGAATAGAAGCAGGAAGTGGTAAGTGCAATGGTGAACCTGCTTGTAGCATATCCATACCACGCATATCGAACCACTCATTACCTACACCCGTTAGGAATTGCTCTATCATTCGCTCATGGTGAATGGCATCCATTACAGCAGCGGAAGTTGCAGCAACATTAGGAAGACCACCACGTACTGTACGTGCTCCCGCAGGATCATTTACAATAGCAGCAGCGCCAGCAACATTACCTTGGTGTACTAAAGCTTCCGCATGTAGCATTTGCATTTCACTTAGGCTAATTTCAGCGAGAACCTTGCTCCAT
>RFPJ01000055.1 GCA_009926145.1 Bacteroidota bacterium | reverse complement strand
CATAGAATAATTACTACGATTAGTATCTATACTATTTATTTGACGTAGGAAATTTTCTTTATCTTCGTCAGCAATGCCCTCATTAAATCGAATATTGTTAATAAAGTTGTATCTAAAATCATCATGAGAAACTTTAAATCCCGTAATATAACCCGTAGAATCATAGGAAAATGGAACACTGCCACTACTGATATCGTCATTGTAGACATGTAAAGTATTATATTTTACCCTCATGCTTTCAGTATTATTTAGTAATTCATCTAAATTTTGTATCCTATTGTATTGCAAGGCGTTGGTGAATATACCCTTATCTATACTCAACGACCCATCCCCAACAGAACCAATACTTCTATATGGGTCTGTGATGTCAGGAACATGGTTATTAGAAAATCCAGTTTTATTAAGAGTCCACCTATTAAATGGAACCTCTGTATTTTCTGACGATGAAATCGTTGTGCCAGCTTTGAATATAATAGCTTTATGAGATCCTGCAGAATCTACTTTTCCAAAATAAGGCGATACATAACCATATCTGTTAATATCACCACTTAATAATAATACAGTTTTAACAATACCATCTTTAATAATTCTGGCTTTGTCTGCAATCGTAACTATTTGACAATTACTACCACTACTACCACTATCAGGACATGACGATTCGTTTGTGCCACTACTGCCGCTACTAGCATTATTACCATTATGCGCCATGATCGTATCGCCAACTTGAAATATATCAAAACTATAAGCATTATCCAGTATTATCATCTTGCCGCCAGAAGCATTTGCGTGAAAGTCGGAAAAGAAAGACCTACCTATAGCAAATACAGAATTAATAGAAATATAAAGATTGCAATTGTACATCTTCATAGGATCCACAAAGTTGCTATAGTTAGCGACCGTATTTACATTTTTAGGTTCTAACAGCTGCCAGGAATTCTGGTTTACTAAATATAACCCATCATAATTTGGATGGTCAACAACCTGAATGTTAACAATATCTTGTTCTTTTAATTCTACATCTTCTGTTCCGTAAATACCAGTACCGGGTATTATATCCAATGTAGAGCTATTAATATCGTATGAACCGGATGAACCGGATGAACCGGATTGCGATCTGAGTATGACATTCTTAATAAAACTTTCATCTATCATATCTTTTAACGATGACACAGTATCAAACACCATGTCTGTAAACAGAGGAAAAACACCGGGCTTCATAAGAACATATTGATATTCAGCATCTGGCAATGCTGGCGTATTGGCCAGTTTGAAAATACTGGCCTCTAATTTATACCATATACCGCCATCTTTACTAACATTCAAAAGAATTTTTTCAGGAGAACCCATGTAATATTCGGTAAAATCTACAGAATATATACTTCTATCTCTAGCTTCTAGAGTAGTTTGTTGAGCTAACGAAGATAAATAGCTAACGAGAGCACTTGTATCAATACCTGTAAATCCAAGAAAAGATAATGTTCCAACCAGACTACCCAAAGCTCCCACCCCCACATAAGTTATCATAGCCCTAATGATTGCATCATACGGAAAGTCTGGCAGGGGTGGCATTCTTTGTCTGCGCACATTATCAACATCCCCAGGTGTACATAAGCTTAAATCAGATAAAAACGTATTTGGTGCATCCATATTAACTCTCGGTAAAAGATGCTTGGCGCCAGATAAATCAGCTATAAAATTATAGCCGTCATATTTTGGTTTGGATCCATATTCTATTAAACCAAGAGCATCTGAATTATTCATAGATTGCACACTTGAAGTTGTGTGCGGCGACATTTTCGGTACAGGTTTGTTATGTAAAATAAGCTCCCAATTACATAATGAATTGAACGGAGATGTGGATCGTGGTTGATTATAACTACTATAATATCCGGCCAGTGCTGGTCCATCTCTAGTATTTTCGTAAGCGCCCATAATATCTGGTTCATCTGTTACTTCTACCTCTAGGGTAAACGTAATACTATCTGTATATTCTGTTACGCAATCTGACTCGACATACCTTTGAAAAAATCCAAGACCGTGAAATTTGCTAAAGGTATTATTACCAATACCGATATTATTGTTTACAATTAAATTTCTGTAAAAAATATGATCACTTTCAGAATATCCTGTAGCAGCAACCGTCGGTAATATTTTTTGATCTTCAGAAAATTTTACTATAGATTGATTCATATTAACGCCAGAAGGATTATATCTATTATGGTTATATAGTACATTATTCTTGTTGGCATGATCTGAAAAAATCAAAGTGCTATTTAAATGATTATTACCAAAATATTCTTGATTCATTAAATATAAGAATTTATCGCCAGTAGTAAACTTACTATTAGTATGTACCAAATCTCTACAGTATGTAGAAAAACCACTAGGCTCTATCTCTCCTGCGAATCTTGTGATATCGGGTAATGCGGTAAGCCTTCTATCCTCTATGCCTAATTTCATTAAAGAATAAGTGAAAGATTTAGCGATCTCGTTGTTATTGTTAGTTACTCCGTTGGATATATCAAAACCAAATTCATCACACTGTATATAATCATTATCGGCGGATCCTGATCTAGTATCATATCTTTTGGGTCTGCCTTTATTAAGTATTCTATATCCATGAGAATTTCTAGAATCTACTTGATCCTCAGCTCGTCTACCTATATTTTCTTCCCTCTCATGAATAAATTTGTCATATTCGCTAGTATTATTACACCCCCTATAAGGCTCCGGAGCTATATCTTCGTCTATCTTTAATTCTATGATCGCTTTGTAAACTTTAGGCAGGGTGGTCAATCGATCTTGTGAGTATGAGCATGTGAAATCCGATAATCCTGGACCTATAAAAGAAATTGTATCTCTGCATCCTGGTCTAAATTTTAAAACGGAGGTACTATTAGCAACATCTGAATACAGTGGACTATAGTATGGTATCCAACCTAAGGTTGGATCAAATGTTCCTTTGGAAAATACTATAGACTCTCCGTGGTCTATAATTTTTGGATAACATATTTTGTATTGTTCTCCTTCATTTGCTTGCTGTATGTTGTCGATAGGGTTTAATAGTTCGAATTGAGTTACCGTATCATCATTGACAGGGCCGTTTATTGGATGATGATACCTCAGCACTTCTTGAGTTCGAGGGTGGAGTACCCGGAGTTCTTATCTGTTCACAGGTGTCTGCCGGGGAAGAAAATGCCATTACTGTAAAGGTGTACGGAACCAAAGGTGGTGTTGAATGGTGCCAAGAAGACGAAAATACTCTTTTGGTAAAGCGCCATGGTGCCCCTAATCAAATCTATCGAACGGGAGTGGATAATAGTTATTTATCTGAGGCAGCGCTGGTACATGCACGAGTCCCTTCTGGACATCCTGAAGGATATTTAGAGGCCTTTGCTAATATTTACAGAAATTTTGCGATGGCCGTGAAGGCTCATGCGAATGGGCACTCTCATGATAAGCGATACGATTACCCAAGTATTGAAGATGGTGTTCATGGTATGGCTCTTGTCGATGCCATGGTAGCTTCAACGGAATCAGGTAACACCTGGGTAAGGGTATCTCATTAAATCTAATTTACGAATACTAACATTGTAATTTAACGGTATGAAAACCATTCAAGGTCCAGCTATATTTTTCGCACAATTTATCGACTCCAAAGCCCCATTTAATTCTTTAGAAGGACTCTGTGAATGGGCAGCCAAACTCGGGTATAAAGGTGTTCAGATTCCTACCAATGTAGACTTTATGATCGACCTCGATCAGGCGGCCCAGAGTCAAGACTATTGCGATGAGCTCAAAGGTAAAGTGGCTTCCTATGGCCTAGAAATTACAGAGCTTTCTACGCACATACAGGGTCAATTAGTTGCTACACATCCAGCACATGATATCATGTTTGATGTTTTTGCTCCCGAGCACCTCAAAGGAAATGAGCCGGCTCGACGCGAGTGGGCCATTGATCAAGTAAAAAAAGCAGCCATAGCTTCTCGCCGATTAGGGCTTAAGGCGCATGCCACTTTTTCGGGTTCACTATTATGGCCTATGGTGCATCCTTGGCCTCAACAACCCAAAGGGCTGATAGAGGAAGGTTTTCAGGAGTTAGCGAAACGCTGGATTCCCATTCTGGATGTTTTTAAAGATCAAGGGGTTGCCTGCTGTTATGAAGTGCATCCGGTTGAAGACATTCACGACGGCGTTACATTCGAACGGTTTCTAGAAGCCACAGGAGGTCATGAAGCGGTGAGCATACTTTACGATCCCTCTCACTTTGTGCTTCAGCAGCTCGACTACTTGAGTTATATAGATCACTATCATGAATTTATTAAAGCATTCCATGTGAAAGACTCTGAATTTAATCCCACTGGAAAAAAAGGAACCTTTGGTGGTTATGGAGACTGGAGAGATCGTGCGGGAAGGTATCGATCACCCGGTGATGGGCAGGTCGATTTCAAAGGTATCTTTACCAAACTAACCGAATATGGATACGATGGATGGGCTGTTTTAGAATGGGAATGCTGCATCAAATCGCCGGAACAAGGAGCCCGAGAAGAGCTTATTATAGGGATCGACCCCTACCTCTGAAGGCTCATGATCTAGAGTGAGGCGTAGAGTGGTTTCAATATCTTCAAACCGATGCTTTTGTAAATAGAGTACCGAATCCTTACCCGCGCTGTTCTTAGTAAAAATACCTACGTCGATATAATCTCTAAGAGGTAGTGATTGAAGGGGTCTTCTGAGGTTCTCTTTTTCTAACATCAAACTATCTCCATCAGCATTGGTATAGATACGTTTCCCTTTTTCATCACTCTGGTATTTCACGGTTTGAAGGGTAAGCTCAACCTCGTACAGGCTATCCGAAGTCATCCACCACTCCGCTTTCTCTACCCGATTATCATATAGGGTAATGGTTCGGAAGAGATCATCAATGAGGTAGGTTAATGAGTCTGGAGTAACGGCCTCAATTTCATCCACAAATTCCGAAGCAATAGTGTAGGGAGCTTCCTGGAAGGCGACTTTTTGAACATAATTTTTAATGGCACTATTTAATCGCTCTTCACTCAAATAATCACTTAAGGCGTAAAGGACCAAAGAACCTTTATTGTAGTGTATGTATTGTTGATTTTCATTATACATCAAAGGGCGTTCTTTAATGCCTTCAAATGCTCTTAGTGTTAAATACCTATCTAAGGCATCCTTCAAAAAGATGCGCATTTTATCTTCACCATATCTTTTTTCAAGTACTTTTAACGACAACCAATAATCTTCCTCCACCTCGAATTGTGCGGAAATAAACGAGTAAAAGTTTAAAATAGGACTATCCATTTTGTAGTGGAAGTATCTTCGGTCGTCTTCAATCCATTCTTTTTCGAGATAACCGGGTGCAATGGCGATTTGATCGACCGATGTACTTACAATCGTTTCGAAATCTATCCAATCGGCATCGTACGAGATGTAATTGTTCATCCTAGCTAGTGAATCTGTAGCATCAGGCATACGATCGCGAGGGGCTAAGCCAAATTTTTCACGCGACTCATTACCCAGTAATTCACCTGCCGAGTTATACCCAATGCGAGGTAATATTCCGTTGTTTAAGAAGGTGCCATTGGCCAGAACAGGAGAGTTGTTTCGCAACCATTCGTTGGCTTTGTTGTAGATGCTAAACTCAAAACCAATCGAATCGCCCGGGGCTAGTGGATTCATGAGCGCGAAGATATCGTAATTATAAACCGTGTCTTCTAGGACTCGTTCAAAGGGTTCACTAAAACTAAATTCGGATACCAAACTCCCATGATCGACATGAATGGAATCGATGAACACATCGGTTTTGTTCACAAGGGTATATCTTCCAGTAACAGCTAAGTTGCGCTGCTTAGGATAGATATCCATTTCGACATAAGAAGCTGTAATTCGAGGTTGAGGAATCCCTTTAAATTTGCCGTAGGTTTTTTCCCATTCGGCTTGCGAGGCTTCTTGTTCTTTGGAAGATTGCCTCTCATACTTAATGTTATCGACGTAGTAAATATAGGATCCTAGACTCAGGAAAATCACAAGACTTAGGGTAAATGCTGCGAGATTTGGAGCGAGTATCCTTTTTTTAGCCTCAGAATAACGTTCTTTCCAAGAAGGATAAGAACCCCTTGGGTAGATCCAAAGAGCAAGAATGTAGAGTGCTGTGGCTAATGCTAGCCAATAAATTTTATAACTAAAATAAGCCGACAGATAATGACCGTATCCATTCATGTCGGAGTATGGGGTAGGTGGGGCCTGATTAAATTTAAAAATGAGTTGCTCTAAACCAATCTGGCTTGAAAAAGAAAGCCCAATGGACACCAGTAATAGTACAAAGAACCCAACGAAATAATTTTTAAACAGGGTGTGAATAAACAGGGCGAATAGTGACCATATAAATAGGTGAATAAACTGAATGCCAAATAATTGGTACAGGTAAAGGTCGAGTTCAAACTGATAGTACCCCTGAAAACTTTGAATGCCTATACCCATGGCCATCACTGCGGTCAATAGGATCAACTGCATCAAAGAAAGAGCCAGTAATTTAGAACCCAAAATCATCCAAGTTGGAATAGGGGTGCTATGGAGTAGAGATGCCATACCTGTGGTATGATCACGCTGCAGAACCATTCCGGCATATAAAAAGGTCAATAAATTGATGAACAAACCGAAAAAAGTTCCAGGTAATTCTAGCATCTGCCAGGTTACGGGGAGGGTTTGTGTGCCGTAAATCTCACTGCCCGTAGTAATCGTAATTAAAGACAGTAGAAGAGCCATTATAACGATGATAATAAATGGCCATCCAGAAATAATGTAGATGAGGTCTTTACGCCCCATCACCCAAAGTCGGCGTAAGGTGTCGGAGGCACGAAAGCTAAGTGTTGCCTTGGGCAGAGAAATTTTGCCTATAACCCCGAAGTTATTCTTGGTCAAACGTTCACCTTTTTTCGACCAAGGCCATTTTATTTGTATGGCCTGTTGATGGAATTGGAACTTGGCAAATACCAGTCCGAAAATACTGGCACCAACTAACGACCATATCATACGATTTACAATAACCCACTGCTCCCACGGCAAGGGATTTTCATTTTGCTCATAAACGGTCCAATATTCGGTGTAAATGAGATTCGCGTTATACCCAAAGGGATCTAATAAGGCCGATAGAATTTTATTGTCTAGATCGGTTAAGAGGGTATCGGCTATGCTCTGAACAATAATGAGCCCTAAAACCGAAAGAAATCCCACACTTATGCTTCTGGTAAAGGTAACCACAGCAAATACAAATGCTCCCAAGAAAAAGGTATTGGGGATTAAATACATCCAAAATGATTGTACATAGGAACTAAGTTGGAAAGGCGCAATGAGGTCTGGATTCGTTCCCGGCAAAAACGTCCCAATCATGATGCCTAGAGCTGCCGCTAAGAGGATTCCCATGGTGGCCGCATAACCAGCAAAAAATTTACCGATCAGATAAGAGCTCTTTGAAAAGGGATACGAAAACAAGACCGAATGCATTTCATGTTTAAAATCCTTGTAAATCGTACCTCCCATAAGTGCCGGAAGTAAAAAGAAAATGAACACATTCATCGAATTCAGTAGACCATTAATTGCCGAAGGAGAATTTGCAAGAGTAGCTGAATTCACACTAACCGCAATGGCATCGAAGATACCAGTCGAGCTTGCCATCGAAAACATGGCAAGCAGAAATATTACTGATAAGTAGATGTAATAGCTCGGACGCCTGAACCACTGTTTGATTTCGAAAAATAAAATGGTCGAAAAAGAACTCATGCTCAAGCTACCTCATCCGTTATAGATTCTTCGGTTTGATGCTCTTTTAAGGCAACAAAATAGGCATCTTCGAGATTTGGTTGCTTGGGCTCAAAGGTGTGCCCGAGTGAATCAGAACTAAAGACACGTACAAAGAGTGAGTGATCATCGTTAAAGCCAGAGGATATGACCCGGTACTCCGATTCATAGTTTTCGAGTTCTTCTCGCTGTATGGTTTTACCCCAAATACACCCATCGAGTGCTTGAACGGCCTGCTTAGGAGTTTTATGGAGAAGTAGCTTACCCCCATTCATAATGGCCATATCGGTGCACAATTCTTTAACATCGTCCACAATGTGGGTGGAGAAGATGACAATATTATCGGTCCCAATTTCTCTTAGAACATTTAAAAAGCGTTGACGTTCAGCGGGATCTAAACCAGCTGTAGGTTCGTCGACAATAATTAACTTGGGTTTATTTAACAAAAGTTGAGCGATGCCAAAGCGTTGTTTCATACCACCCGAATAACCAGCCACCTCTTTAAATCGAACATCATACAAATTGGTTAACTCTAATGCGGAGGCCACAATCCCATCCCTCTCCTTTTTGTTACTGATGCCCTTGAGTTCACCTAAATAATGAAGCAAATCATAAGCGTTCATCTTTGGATAAACACCAAAACTTTGGGGTAGGTATCCAAGTTGTTTACGAAGTTCAATGGGAGATTCGAAAATATTTAGTTGATCTAAATCCTGCTGTAATTGGCGTAGG
>RFPJ01000054.1 GCA_009926145.1 Bacteroidota bacterium | reverse complement strand
GATAAGAGCTTTGATGGACGTGGTAACTATACAATGGGAATTAAAGAGCATACCATTTTCCCAGAAATAGATACTGATAAAGTGACCAAACTACATGGCATGGATGTCACTTTTGTAACAACCGCAGAAACTGATGAAGAAGCTTATGCTTTACTTAAGCACTTCGGAATGCCTTTTAAGAATATCTAATAAGAATTAATATGGCTAAGAAATCCTGGATAGCACGAAACGAAAAACGAAAAATCACTGTCGATAAGTTTGCTGAAAAACGACGGGCACTTAAAGAGGCAGGTGATTATGAGGGTTTACAAAAACTTCCTCGTAATGCCAGTCCTACCCGTGTACGAAATCGTTGCAGTTTAACCGGTCGAGGACGTGGATACATTGGTCAATACGGTGTATCTCGAATCAAATTCCGTGAACTAGCATCACAAGGAAAAATCCCAGGAATACGTAAAGCAAGCTGGTAATAACTATGAATGATCCAATAGCAGATTTTCTAACACGCATCCGTAACGCTCAACAAGCTGGTCACAGACGAGTGGATGTTCCCGCATCAAAATTAAAGCGGGCAATGGCTAAAATCCTTGTAGACAAGGGTTATATATCCAAGTTCATCGATATCGAAGATGGTAAACAAGGACTTATCCGTATGTTCTTGAAGTATGATTCGTATGGTCATCCAGTAATTCGTGAAATCGATCGTGTATCTAAGCCAGGTCTTAGAAATTACAGTTCATCTAAAAACGTACCCCGTTCACAAAACGGATTGGGTATCGTAATTCTCTCTACTTCTCAGGGAGTAATGACCGATAAAGAAGCCCGCAAATTGAATGTGGGTGGTGAAGTACTTTGCACCATTTACTAATAAAGATTTTATACTCATGTCACGTATAGGAAAATTACCCATCCCACTAACCGACCAAATCGAATTCACCATTGGTGCCGATAATATGGTTACGGTGAAAGGGCAAAAAGGAAGTAGTTCACTTCAACTACACCCAAATATTGAAATTGAAAAAAATGATGCTGAGTTAATCGTTAAGCGTGCATCTGATATCAAAACAGATCGTGCATTACACGGACTCTATCGCTCTTTAATCAATAATATGGTTGTTGGCGTTAGTGAAGGTTATACCAAAAAACTTGAAATCATTGGTGTCGGTTTCCGTGCCGCGATAACAAATGGCGTATTGGAATTAAACCTTGGTTATTCTCACCCTATATTTTTTGTGCCACCAGAGGGCATTGATATGGAAGTGGATACCAAATCTACAAAAAACCCAATTGTGGTGATTTCTGGAATTGATAAAGAATTGGTTGGCCAAGTAGCTGCAAAAATTCGATCGTTCCGTAAACCAGAACCTTACAAAGGGAAAGGTATTCGCTATCAAGGTGAACAAATTAGACGTAAAGCCGGTAAATCAGCTGCTAAATAAGGAATATTGAAATGAATAAGAATATTGCTAAAACTGAGCGACGAAATAAAATCAGAAAACGTATTAGAGCTACGATTTCTGGCACAGCAGAGTGTCCACGTATAAGTGTATACAAGAGCAACAAACACATTTATGTACAATTGATTGATGATGTAGCAGGAGTAACTCTTGGTGCAACTCAATCAAAATCTACTGTAGAAGGAGGAACACAAGCTGGTTCCGCCATTGCAAAGATTGCTCAGGATAAAGGAATTAAGACTGCGGTATATGACCGTAGTGGATATGAGTTTCATGGCGTAGTTAAGGCGGTTGCCGATGCTGCACGCGAAGCTGGTTTAGACTTTTAATTGTAAGGAAATAAACATGCCTAAAGTAAGAAGAAAACAGTCAGTACCCGCTGCTAACCTTAACCTAGAAGAAAAACTAGTACACGTAAACCGTGTATCTAAAGTAGTAAAAGGTGGGCGACGATTTAGTTTCAATGCAATCGTTGTAGTAGGCGATGGAAATGGAGTAGTTGGACATGGGTTGGGTAAAGCCAATGAAGTGTCAGATGCTATTCAAAAAGGATTCGAGAATGCAAAAAAGAATCTAATCCGTGTTCCATTAACGAAAAGCGGTAGTATCTATCACCCAGTAATAGGTAAAGCAGGGGCAGGTAGAGTATTGTTGCGTCCTGCTTCTGAAGGTACAGGTGTAATCGCTGGTGGTGCCGTAAAAAACCTGTTGGACGTGGCTGGAGTTCACAACATTTTATCCAAGTCTCAGGGATCTTCTAATCCTCACAACATGGTAAAGGCAGCTTTCCAAGCTCTTAAAGAATTAACAGATCCCGCGGAAGTTGCACAGCGCAGAGGGATTTCAATGAACAAAGTATTTGAAGGTTAATAACCTAATTTAGACAACTATGGATTTAAGTAATTTAAAAGCACCCTCTTCCAATAAAAAGCCAGGCAAACGTGTAGGTCGTGGTGAAGGTTCTGGTAAAGGACAAGAGTCAGGTCGCGGAATGAATGGTCAGAAATCTCGTTCTGGTTATTCTCGAAGACCATGGTTTGAAGGGGGGCAAATGCCCTTACAACGTCGAATCCCAAAATTTGGATTTAAAAATCCAAATAGAGTGGAATTCCGTCCAATCAATGTGAGCACCATTGCTGAATACATTGAGGCTGGTAAACTAACCGATTCTATTACCGTAGCTCAACTAGTTGACGCTGGTCTAGCTCATAAAAATGATAAGGTGAAGTTACTAGGTCGCGGAGAACTAGAACAAAAATTTGAAATAGAAGTGCATGCGGCTAGTGGTTCTGCTATAGAAAAAGTAGAAAAAGCTGGCGGTACTGTAACAATAGCCAAATAACACTAGAGTTAACGACGCATGAGTCTGATCGATAATTTCCGGAACATCCTAAAAATTGAAGATTTGAGAAATCGAATCTTCTACACTATCGGAATATTAATGGTGTATCGAATGGGTAGCTATATTACGCTACCAGGTGTAGATGCATCTGCTTTACTCGCTTCAACAGCTGGAGCCAATAACAGTCTATTAGGCTTATTTGATATGTTCGTAGGGGGAGCATTCTCCAGAGCGGGTGTTTTTGCGCTTGGAATCATGCCCTACATTACAGCTTCGATCATCATTCAGTTAATGGGTGCAGTGGTTCCTTATTTTCAGAAACTACAACGAGAAGGTGAAGAAGGTAGAAGAAAAATCACCCGCTTAACTCGATATGGAACAGTTGGGATTACTGCTTTACAGGCTATTGCCTTCTCTATTAACCTAATTGCTACCTCACCTCAAGCTATCGTTATAGGGCAACTTGGTTTCACTATAAGCTCAGTAATTGTTTTAACTGCGGGTACTGTATTTGTGATGTGGCTTGGAGAGCGAATCACTGATCGAGGTATTGGTAACGGAATTTCACTCATTATCATGATTGGTATTATTGCGGTATTACCAGCCAACTTAATAAATGAGGTTACTACGAAAGCAAATGCTATCATAGTGGTTATCGAAATAGCAGTGTTAGTCCTCATTATTGCCGCAGTTGTGTTATTGACACAGGGGACTCGAAAAATTCCTGTTCAGTATGCCAAGCGTGTTGTAGGAAGAAAAGTTTACGGAGGTACTACTCAGTATTTACCACTTCGAGTAAATGCAGCTGGGGTAATGCCTATTATTTTCGCACAGTCAATTATGTTCATTCCGAGTACTATTGGGTCGTTCTTTCCAGAAAATGAGACCATTCAGTTACTGACATCATGGTCGGTAGATTACTCTGGATTGTTGTACTCAATTGTATTCTTTTTGATCTGTGTGTTTTTCACATTTTTCTATACGGCTATCGCCATCAATCCAAAGGAAATGGCAGATACCATGAAAAGACAAGGTGGATTTATCCCGGGTGTACGTCCAGGAAAATCTACTGTAGAGTTCATTGACAATATTTTAACTAAAATCACACTTCCAGGATCTCTATTCCTATCCTTTGTGGCTATCCTGCCCGCCATTGTAATCAACTTTGGTGTGACTCCAGGATTTGCTCTGTTTTACGGAGGTACTAGTTTGCTCATCATCGTTGGTGTTGCACTAGATACGCTACAACAGATTGAAAGTCATCTAATGATGCGTCATTACGATGGTTTCATGAAGACGGGTAAGATTAAGGGTCGTAGCCGTCGTATGTAAAAGCCTAGCTTTTGCATGTGATTTCAAAGTTCACTTGCAATGATTTATCTCAAATCTGAACCTGAAATTGAGAAGATGCGTGAAAGCACACTCATCGTTTCTCAAACCTTAGGAAAGATTGCAGAAAAGATTGAACCAGGTGTAACAACAGGCTACTTAGATCGGATTGCTGAAGATTTCATTGTGAAACAAGGTGGAAGGCCGGCCTTTAAAGGGTATGGTCCCAAAGCCAATCCGTTTCCAGCCACACTATGTGTGTCGGTAAACGAAGAAGTGGTTCACGGAATACCAGGCGATCGAAAGTTAGTGGAAGGTGATATTGTTTCCGTTGATTGTGGAGTAGAAAAAAATGGCTACTTCGGTGATCATGCCTACACATTCATTGTGGGAGAGGTGGACAAAGAAGTAACAAAGTTACTTCAAACCACACTTAATTCTCTTCACGAAGGAATTAAACAGGCGGTACATGGAAACAAAATAGGAGACATTGGACACGCCGTTCAACAGACCTGTGAGCAGGAAGGTTACGGAGTGGTTCGTGATTTGGTAGGACACGGGGTTGGAAAATCGTTACACGAAGATCCATCCGTCCCCAATTACGGAAGGCAAGGCAAGGGTACTCGACTTCGTTCGGGTATGACACTTGCGATTGAACCCATGATTAACATGGGAACATGGAAAGTAAGAACATTATCCGATGGTTGGACAATAGTCACTTCAGATGGAAGCCTCTCAGCACATTTCGAACACGATATTGTAGTTCGAGAAGGAGAAGCTGAAATTTTGAGTACTTTTGATTATATTGCCCAGCTATCGAAAAATCCAGAAAACGTATTTTATCATGGCTAAACAAGAGCCAATCAAACAAGAAGGCGAAATTATAGAAGCACTGCCAAATGCACAGTTTCGAGTTAAACTCGAAAATGGGCATGAAATACTGGCACATGTGTCGGGAAAGATGCGCATGTATTACATCAAAATTCTTCCCGGTGACCGTGTTTCTGTAGAGATGTCTCCATATGATTTGAGTAAAGGTAGAATAACGTATCGTCACAAATAATCGATTTTCACTATGAAAACCAGATCATCCGTAAAAAAGCGCAGTGCAGACGACAAAATCGTTAGAAGAAAAGGTCGTTTGTATGTTATTAACAAGAAAAACCCTCGTCATAAGCAACGACAAGGATAATTCTATATAAAGTATATATGGCACGTATTGCAGGAGTTGACTTACCCAAACAAAAAAGAGGCCTTATCGGCTTAACCTATATTTTCGGAATTGGCCGTACTACGTCGGCAAAAATTCTAGAACAATTGGATATTGATCCAAATACGAAAGTACAGGACTGGACCGATGATCAGGTTAGCGCTATTCGTAATTTGCTCGACACAGAGATTAAGGTGGAAGGTGCGTTACGCAGTGAGATCAATGGTAACATCCGTCGTCTAATTGAGATCGGATCTTATCGCGGTGTTCGTCACCGTAAAGGTCTACCGGTGCGTGGTCAAAGAACACAGACCAACGCTAGAACCCGAAAAGGTAAAAAACGCACGGTTGCGGGTAAAAAGAAATAATTCAATAAGCTAATAGAAGCATTCAAATGGCAAAAAAACAAACGACATCAGCTGCTGCTAAGCGTAAAAAGAAAAAGCAGGTAAGTGATCCTAATGGGATGGCTTTTGTAAAGGCTACCTTTAACAACGTTCTTGTTACTATCACTGATAGCAATGGAAATGTGTTATCATGGTCTAGCGCAGGTAAAGAAGGTTTCAAAGGATCTCGTAAAAACACTCCCTATGCTGCACAACTAAGTGCAGAAACAGCTGCAAAGGCGGCTCATGAAATGGGATTACGTAAAGTAGATGTATTCGTAAAGGGACCTGGATCCGGACGTGAATCTGCTGTACGAGCAATGTCTAATATGGGCTTGGAGATTAATTCTATCATTGACAAGACTCCAATCCCTCATAATGGATGTCGTCCACCAAAACGCAGAAGAGTTTAACAAGTAAATACTATTGAATAATGGCAAGATATAGAGGCCCAAAACAGAAGAAAGCTCGTCGATTTAAAGAACCCATCTTTGGAGCGAGCAAAGCACTTGAAAGAAAACCTTACGGTCCTGGTCAGCACGGTAGATCTAGATTTCAAAGAAAATCTGAATACGCTGTTCAGCTAGAAGAAAAGCAAAAAGCAAAATACACCTATGGTTTACTTGAGAAGCAATTCCGCAATCTCTATGAAGAAGCTTCTGCTAAAGAAGGTGTAACGGGTGAAAACCTTTTACAATTCTTGGAGTCTCGTCTAGACAACACCGTATTCCGTTTGGGATTTGCACGAACCAGAAGACAAGCTCGTCAGTTGGTTTCTCACAAGCATATTGTAGTAAATGGAATCACGGTAAATATTCCTTCTTATCGAGTTAAAACTGGTGATGTAATCACAGTAAGACCGAAGTCAAAGAATATTGAGGTTGTGGCCGATTCAATTGCTAATGCACCAAGAACTAAGTATAAGTGGTTGGAAATTGAGCCTAAAGAACGAACAGGTAAGTTCTTATATGAGCCAACTATGGAAGAAATTCCTGAGAATATCAATGTACAGCTCATTATCGAGCTCTACTCTAAGTAATTTTAATTGCATACCTAAGTATTATGAGTAATTATAGCATTCAAATGCCAGACAGTCTGGACGTAGTAAAAGACGAACAAAGTTTTGGAACTTTTGTTCTGCAGCCTATGGAAAGAGGTTTTGGAGTGACTATTGGAAATTCGTTTCGACGAGTTCTCCTATCTTCATTGCCAGGTACTGCGATTACTGCCATTAAAATCAATGGCGTAGATCATGAGTATTCAAGCATTAAAGGTGTAAAAGAAGATGTATATGAAATCATCCTAAACTTCAAGCAAGTTCGCTTCAAGCAAGTTGAACAAAGCTCAGGAGTTATTCACCTAACCAAAAGCGGTTCAGGTGTATTAACGGCTGGTGATATCGATGCGGCAACTAGTGAGTATGATGTACTAAATCCAGAGCTAGTTATTGCAAATCTTGCCGATGATGCTGATTTGGAAATCGAATTACGTGTTGGTAGAGGTAGAGGATATGTTCCAGCCGAGGAAATGAGCGTAGAAGAAGAGGATATTAATCTTATTCCAATCGATGCCATCTTCACTCCTATAACTTCAGTACGTTTCAATGTAGAGAACGTACGCGTAGGTCAAAGAACTGACTACGAAAAATTAGTGATGGATGTTGAAACCGATGGTTCTGTAAACGCCAAAGAAGCTCTAACCCTAGCAGGTAAAATTCTTAAGGATCACATCGAGAAATTTATCACTGAGAAAATCGAAGAACCATTCGCTCAGGAAGAAGAAGAGGTAGATGCTGAGAAGCAGCGTGTAGCCAACTTACTTCGTACCAGTATCGAAGATCTTAATCTCAGTGTACGTGCTTATAACTGTTTGAAATCAGCCAACATTAACACCATTGGTGAGTTAGTTGCACGTGACGAACACGATCTATTGAAGTTTAGAAACTTCGGAAAGAAATCTCTTACGGAACTTATCGATGTAATTGAAGAGAAGAATCTTCAATTCGGTATGGACGTAGCTAAATATTTAGACTAAGCATAGGATACAATCATGCGCCATAGAGTAAAAGGAAAAAACCTTAGCCGGACAGCTGCTCATAGAAAAGCAACGTTCAGAGCCTTAACTAAAGCTTTGATTAAAGAACACCGTATCGTAACTACGGTTACCAAAGCAAAAGAATTAAGAAGATTCGTTGAGCCTTTGATCACTCGTGCTAAAGAGGATAACAACAATAACCGTCGACAAGTATTTGCGGCCTTACAGGACAAAGAGACTGTAAAGCAATTATTTGCTGAGGTTGGTCCCGCTGCTGGTGACCGACCAGGGGGATATACACGTGTTATCAAGATTGGACACCGTCAAGGTGATGGTGCTGAGATGGCCGTAATTGAACTAGTTGATTTCAATGATATTCAGCCAGAAGGCAAAGAAACCAAGCAGAAGAAAACCAGACGTTCGGGCCGATCTTCAGCCAAAAAGACAACGGATACCGTTGAGGCTGTAGAAGCTCCTGTACAAGAGGTGACAGAAGTAGTCGAAGAAACTGAGGCTACTACTGAGGAAACGGAAGATGTAGTAGAGGAAGTTGAAGATTCGGCAGCTGAATCAGAAGTTTCTGAAACAGAAGAAGAAACTGCTGAAGGTTCAGAAGAAGAGGAAGAGTCTAAATAAAAAAAACTCTTCAAAAGTTTAAAGTGCTTTTATTGTAATGATAAGGGCACTTTTTTTTTGCCCAACATGAAAATGGGATTTTTTATAAAAAATAAAAAAGAAAAGGTTGACTTCGTGTAAGTATATACCGTATCTTTGGTTTCTGTCGTGATTTCGAAAATACGACAGCATGTTCTTTCACATATTGAGCATAAAACAGATTGTTTGTGCGAGCTAGAACTTGATATTCTTTTGAATGATCAGGGCGTAGGGTTGGACTCGAAGAGT
>RFPJ01000053.1 GCA_009926145.1 Bacteroidota bacterium | reverse complement strand
CTAGAAAAAATGCAAGAAATGGTAGAATAAAACCTATCTGTGCAACGATTTCTTTTGCCATCGAGTTACAAACACCGAGCTACACTCTTGGTGCGGCACTTAAAATCTCTTTACTAGCCTGGGATTCAAATTGTTTAAAGTTGTTCACAAACATCTGTGCTAATTCTCTAGCCTTTTTGTCATATTCCATCGCATCATCCCAAGTGTAACGAGGTATGAGCACCTTTGAAGGGACATCTGTTACTTGAATAGGCACCTGAAATCCAAAAATAGGATCTTTTACATACTCCACTTTGTCAAGTTTCCCTGCGATAGCTTCACTGAGCATTTTTCGAGTATATCGTAATTTAATACGTTCTCCTGTTCCAAATTCTCCGCCAGTCCATCCCGTATTTACCATCCAGACCTTGGCTTTGTGTTTTTTGATTTTTTCAGCCAGTAATTCAGCATATACGGTTGGATGTAAAGGCATAAAAGGTGATCCAAAACAAGCCGAAAATGTTGCTTGGGGTTCGGTGACACCTCTTTCTGTTCCAGCTACTTTTGCGGTATATCCACTGATGAAATGGTACATAGCCTGTTCGGGCGTAAGTCTTGAAATAGGAGGTAGTACCCCAAAGGCATCTGCCGTCAGAAAAATAATATTCTCAGGATGGTTTCCCATACCGGTTTCGCTAGCATTTGGAATAAAATCGATAGGGTAAGAGCAGCGTGTATTTTGAGTAAGACTTACGTCATCAAAATTCGGTTCACGATTATAATCCAAGATCACATTTTCTAAAATAGTGCCTGGCATTTTGGTAGTCGCATAAATCATAGGCTCGCTTTTGGCACTAAGATTTATGGTTTTAGCGTAGCAACCACCTTCAAAATTGAAAATTCCCTCGTCACTCCAGCCATGTTCATCATCCCCTATGAGTGTTTTTTCAGGGTCTGCGGAAAGTGTGGTTTTACCCGTTCCCGATAAGCCAAAGAATACAGCAGATTTTCCATAGCGATCATGATTTGCTGAGCAATGCATCGCCATAACTCCTTTTTTGGGAAGTAGGTAGTTCATGACGGAAAAAATCCCCTTTTTAACTTCACCAGAGTACAATGTACCACCAATAATGATGATTTTTTTCTCAAAATTACACAGTATGAAAGTACTACTTCTGGTTCCATCAACCTTTGGATCGGCTTCAAAAAAAGGAGCGGCTAACACGGTAAAGTCTGGCTCAATGGTTTTGAGTTCATCTTCGTTAGGGCGAATAAACATATTGTGAGTGAAGAGTGCATGATAGGCAACTTCGCTCACCACTCTTACATTGAGGCGATTTTTTTCATCCGCTCCACAAAAGGCATCTTTCACGAACAGTCTCTTGTCTCTTAGATAATTTTGAACCTTTTTAAACAAGTTTTCAAATACTTCCTCGGATGCGGGTTGATTCACTTCACCCCAGTCAATTTCATCCTGAATGGAATCTTGTTCGATAATAAACTTGTCTTTGGGAGAACGCCCCGTAAATTTTCCGGTGTGGACTAATAGTGCATGATCTGCGGTCAGAATAGCTTCACCCCGTAGAATAGCATGTTCGTAAAGTTCCGCTGGATTTAGATTCCAATAGACTTCCTCATTTTTATCTAACCCAAGGTAATTCAATCCCACGCTGCTGCGTGGATGTACATTATAATCTGCTTTCATAGCACTTTTTTTAGTCCAAGTTAGGTAGGTTCGTCAAGATTATGTTAGATCAATTTTATGCAAGTTACATCATAGTCATGATGAAACGAACACTTAAATTTGAATCAAAAACATGAAGAACATATGAATTCAACCCCTTTCCGAGAGATCTTGTCGCCTATTTAATTGTAATAATAAGGAGCTTAGGAACAACCTTCAAAGTTGAGTTTCGAAATCAGAAAAGCGGTACCAACTTAACGATGAGCTATCTTATTGTTTTGACCAAGCTTGATAGCCGCCCAAAAGATTTTTCACATGTTTAAAATTTAAGTCTTCCGTCATGATGGTTGAGGCTTGACCACTTCGGTTACCTGATCGACAGTACACTAAGTAAGTGGCGGAGGTATCTAAAGCAGCAATCTGCTCTTTGAAATTTTCAGCATAGAAATCGATATGTTTAGCCCCTTCTATGAACCCTTGATCAACCTCTTGCTGGGTTCTCACATCTAAGATCACGACGGATTCGTCTTCCATGAGTTTGACCGCTTGCTCAATGGTGATATTTTCTACAGCCTGAATGTTTTCACTTACCGAAGCGGGGGATTCGTTGGTACGAGATTCGGGAACACATGCCAAAAAACTAGTAGTTATGAGCAGACTAATGAACAGTCGAAGGTAGCCTTGTTTAGTAGTATGGGTTAGAGCAAATAGGTCTTTCTCTTGATGTTTCATATGGGATTTATGTTTACTGTTTAGTGGAATTGTATGATTGAATTAATGATACATATTCTAGCTTTTAGTTGCTCATTGTTATAAGAAGTGAATCCTATAATCCGGTTAAAAAAACACAAATACTATGAATCAACTTTAATATCTTGTATTGCTTAAATATCTAGTATAAATAGTCTTATGAATACCATTGATCACAAAGATTTCGAAGCAGTTATTGGATTAGAAGTTCACGCCCAACTTTTAACGGAAAGTAAGGCCTTTGCTCCGGTTGCTTCTCAGTATGGAGAGGCTCCTAACACCCAAGTCACACCGCTTTGTTTGGGTCATCCGGGAACCCTTCCACTGGTTAATGAAAATTTGGTTCGGTATATCATTAAGATGGGCTTAGCAACAAACTGCACCATAGCACCGAAATCTATCTTTGCTAGGAAAAACTATTTTTATCCTGATTTACCTAAAGGGTATCAAATTTCTCAGTATGAGACGCCTATTTGTGCTAATGGTTACATAGATATAGAGGTGGAGGGGTATACCAAACGCATTGGTATTACTCGCATTCATATGGAAGAAGATGCAGGAAAATCAATTCATGACCAGGATCCCTATAACACCTTAGTAGATTTAAACCGTGCGGGTACTCCCTTGATAGAAATAGTATCTGAACCTGACATTCGAACACCTCAGGAGGCGTATGCCTATCTGAGTAAAATCAAACAGATTGTTCAGTATCTCGAAGTTTGTGATGGGAATATGGAAGAGGGTAGTTTACGATGCGATGCCAACGTTTCTGTTCGTCCAAGAGGCCGAGAGAAATTTGGCACCAGAACCGAGCTAAAAAATATGAACTCGTTTAGAAATGTTGAAAAAGCCATAGATTTTGAAATTTATAGGCAGATTGAATTGATTGAATCGGGAGGGGAGGTTGTTCAGCAAACCCGTTTGTGGGATACGAGTAAGATGGAAACTCGAATTATGCGCTCCAAAGAAGAGGCTCATGATTATCGGTATTTCCCTGAACCTGATTTACCTCCCATTATTGTCACAAAGGAGCTTCTTGAGGGTGTAAGGGCAGAACTTCCAGAACTTGCCGATGTTCGACAAGAACGATTCATCGCCGAATATTCACTGAGTGAAATTGACGCCGTTACCCTAACGGAAAACCGATATTTGGCTGACTTTTTTGAATTGTTAGTGCAAAAAAGTGGCCAGGTTAGGTTGTCGGTTAGTCTGATTTTAAGTGAGGTATTGCGTGTACTCAACGAACAGAGTATTTCTATTCAAGAATTCACCATTGGAATTGATCGATTATCCGAGTTAATCAATTTGAGGGCCTCAGATAAGATTAGTTCTTCGGCACAACAAACGATCTTTAATGCTATGCTCAATGATTCGGGTAGCGCCCAGGAATTGGCAGAAAAATTAAATCTTATTCAAGTTTCTGACACGGGTTATATGGATGAGTTGGTTCAGCAAATTATTGCTGAAAATCCGGACGAAGCCGAGCGTTATCGAGAGGGGAAAAAACAACTTATGGGCTTTTTTGTGGGGCAGATAATGAAAGCCTCAAAGGGAAAAGCCAACCCAAAAATGGCCACTGATCTTATTCGGAAGTATTTGGATTAACTTCCCCATTAACAAGTTTATTAGTACATACCTATGCGAAGTAACATACTATTCTTTCTTTTCATTGGCTTGATATTGTTCAGTCAGTGTAGCCAATCCCCTAAGTCGCCTGAGGCCTATTTTGAAGCCCGTATTCAGGTTAGCGACGCTATCGACTCTACAGGCAATGCAAGTGGTTTTGAATTTATGCTGTATAGTCAAGCTACAGAAATCAGTGCCAGAGACACCCTATTCATACAGAAAACAGATTCTACGGGCTTTTTAGGAGGGAATATTCGGTTTGAAAACTCAGGAGCTTATCCTCTTCAGATTAGTCGGGATGGTGAACCTATCTTGAGTATGCGTGTTTTGCTAGCCGAACAAGACTCTATTCGCTTCACAGGACAATTTCCAGATATTCAAGAAAGTCTCAAGATAGACTCAAGAGAACAGCGAGCGGTTGATGTATTTGATCGGGTTGATGCGGGCTTTACCAGAACCAGAAGGTTTATTGCTGTGGGAGCGATTGCGGATTCACTAATTTTAGATGAGTTGAGTAAATGGGCCAAACTTTATGAGCAAGTAGCCGATGAGTATCCAGGCACCTTCGCTGCTTCTTTTGCATTGGAAGCCAGTGTGCAGATTCTCAGTGATATCAATCCCAACGATATGCTGCGAGTGATTGATAAAGGGCTTGTGCAAAATCAGTCGCTAGGCTTGGCGTTAACCTACGGTAAGGACTTTAAGGCGCAGTCTAAAGGACTTAGTGGGGGAATGGCCTATTTAGATTCCCTCAAAGCCTTAGCCGAAACTGAGGACCAATTGCGAGCAATCGAGCAAATGGTAGTGGAATTGTATTATGACTCATTATTGGTTTCGGAGGGAAGAGCGGCGCTCAAGAAATTTAAACGCAGTTTTGAAGATGATGAAGAACTCTCTTATTGGTATAAGAATATGCGATTTGAATTAGAAGATTTGGCACCTGGTGCTCCCGTACCTGCTTTCGAGTTTCTGAGTACAGAGGGTGATACTGTAAATGAAGAAACTATTAAAGGTAATCTGACCCTTTTAGAGTTTACGCTTATGGAAAATGGATTATATCAAGAGCAATACGATCAACTCACAGTTAGCTATCAGTTATTTGCCGATAGTGGGTTGTCTATGTACACGATGGCATTTGATGAGAGCAGTACCACTATTTTAGCTTTTTTCGAGGAAAGAGATCGCTACTGGTCATTGGCCGAACCACCTAGTATGGATAGAAAGCGCTTATTGGAAGATTTCAATATTCAATATTATCCTACGAGAGTTTTAATTAATAGTGATGGTACCATGATCCGAAAATTCATTGGCGAAGAATTGGATGATCTCATTCCTTATATCACCGCACATTTAGCTATCAATTAACATCAACCAATACACTCAATCATGCGAAAATTTTTAATTGCTGGTAACTGGAAAATGAATGGGGGAGCCGAATTTGCTTCCGACTTATTAAGCTCTATAAAAGAGCACAAGCCTGCCATTTCAGAGGACGTAGATGTATTGGTTTGTCCACCTTTTATATCCTTATCGATGGCCATTGATCAGCTCCATGAAACCGACCTTCTGGTTGGGGCTCAGAACATGCATCAAGCTGATGAAGGAGCATTTACAGGTGAAATAAGCGCCAAAATGTTGGTGGAGGCAGGCTGTAGTTACGTAATTTTAGGGCACTCTGAAAGAAGAGCGTACTTTCATGAAACCGATCAGCTCATCCATGAAAAAACGAAAAATGCCCTTGCACATGACTTGGCTCCGGTTGTATGCGTAGGAGAATTACTTGAAGAGCGAAAATCCGGAGATCATTTTAACGTCGTCAAAGGTCAGGTTCAAGCCGCTTTTGATGGCTTGAGCTCAGAAGAGGCCGTTCAAATCGTAGTCGCATATGAGCCAGTATGGGCTATTGGAACAGGAGAGACAGCGAGTCCAGAACAAGCTCAAGAAATGCATGCATTCATTAGAAGTATTTTAAAGGAACATTTTGGTGAGATTGCCGATGCCATTCGCATTCTATATGGGGGAAGTATGAAGCCAGGAAACGCTGGTGAGCTATTGCAACAACCCGACGTAGACGGGGGGCTTATTGGTGGAGCTAGTTTGGATGCCGAGAGTTTTGTATCCATCATTACAACCGCAGAGTCTTTAAGTTAATGTAATATGAATGTATTACTGATTGGAAGTGGCGGAAGAGAGCACGCCTTAGCTTGGGCCATTGCTAAGTCTCCACTATGCGACCAACTATTCACCGCACCTGGAAACCCTGGAACGGCACAATGTGGCAGAAATGTAGCCCTCGATATTCAGAATTTTGAAGAGGTCGTGCGTTTTATAGAGTCCCATGATATAGCCTTAACAGTAGTGGGTCCTGAGCAGCCTTTGGTTCAGGGTATTGCGGATTATTTAATTAATCGGAATCACGCAGTTTTTGGTCCTACTAAGGCAGCAGCTAGATTGGAAGGAAGCAAACAATTTGCAAAGGATTTTATGTCTAGGCATCACATTCCAACGGCTGCTTATCGGGTATTTACTCACGAACAATTCCAAGATGCCGCTACTTACATACAATCGCAAAACAGATACCCTGTTGTATTGAAAGCCGATGGTTTAGCAGGTGGAAAGGGGGTGCTTATTCCCGAGAGTGAGCAAGAGGCCATGGAAGCTCTGAAAGAGCTTAAAGAAGGTCAGTTAAAACAAGCCTCGGAAATTCTAGTCATAGAAGAATTCATGGAAGGTGAGGAGGCTTCTGTATTTGCAATCTGTGATGGAAATGGATTCGAAATTATTGGAACAGCCCAAGATCATAAACGTCAATTGGACGGGGATAAAGGGCCAAATACCGGTGGTATGGGTGCCTATTCACCTTCCCCTCTTATGACTGATGAGATGTTATCCGTAGTACGTGAGCAGATTATTGAACCCACTATTCGTGGAATGAAAGAAGAGGGTTCACCTTACACAGGATTTTTGTACGTAGGCCTTATGTTAACGCAAGATGGTCCGAAAGTGGTGGAATACAATTGTCGCTTTGGAGACCCAGAGTGCCAGGTTATTATTCCTAGATTAGAAAGTGATGTACTCCAACATATGTACCAGAGTACTCAGGGTGCCTTGGAAGCTGAACAAATCACATTTGATACTCATTTCAGAACAACCGTTGTTTTGGTATCTGGTGGATATCCCGGATCCTACCAAAAAGAACAAGCTATAAACGGTCTTGAACAGGCCGAGACTTTATCAGATATTCAGGTATTCCATGCGGGGACCAAGCAGTTTAATGATGAAATACTAAGTGCGGGTGGACGTGTGATCAATGTAGTTGGGTCAGGTCCTACCCTTCAATCATCTATCGATAAAGCCTATAAAGGGGTTGAATGCATTCATTTTAACACTATGTTTTATCGAAAAGATATAGGAGCAAAAGGGTTGAAACATGTGTCATGATGGTCTTGGTCCTATACATAGCTCTGGTTTCATTTATCGGAATTCAGCCCGAAGAGCATGTATGGCATACACCAGTAGTTGATCAACCCCTCTCTCTTGAAAGCTTCAAAGTAGCCGATTTTGAAGCGGCATCGGGTATGTTACATTTGGGTGATCGTGTTCTTGTAAGCGATCAAAAGACCCATAGAATGTATCTTTTTAACCCAACAGGTGAACTCATAAATGAAATAGGTGGAATGGGGCAGGGGCCGCAATCATTTTCTTCTCCTAGCGATATAGCAACCATTAATGGACTTAAGATCTATGTTGCCGATAAGGCGAATAATCGGGTTCTGATTTTAGACCGGGAATTGAATTTTCTATCCCAATTAATTCCGATTCAAGCTATTGATGCCATTCGCTCAGAATCCATGGAGCTTAGTCAGTGGCAACCTTATAAGTTGTTCATTACTCCATCCGGTGATTGTATGGTTTGGGATTATGGAACACATGCCATGTATCGTTTCAACCCGAATGGAACATTTCTTGGCGAAAGTCAAAGCCCCTCGTTCATATCGGAGCTTAGCTGGATTGGCTTTGATGGATCCTTACTACAGCTTTATGATGCGTCTACTAAGCAGATGCATACCATGAGTCCGAATGGTTTATGGATGGATTCTTATCACACCGATTGGAATGCCTTTCAAGCATCTGGGTTGAAGAATGTGATTTCGACTGAAGAGTCCTCCAATGAGTGGAGTATTTTAGAAACATCTCATGGACCTTGGATTAAGAGTGTGACAGAGGATACGACACTGTGGGTACTTTTTGAGCGTGCTTTATTTCGAATTCCATTGCAAGATTAAGGTTCTTCTATGACTCAGAGCGAACACCGGCCAGATTTTTTTTTGAATAACTCTCTCTCGTTTGAGCAGAGGATGGCCGAATTATTTGCCTATCAAGTACAATGGAATCCTATATATCAACGATATTGTTCGGCGCTAGGATGGACTGTTGAGCACAAACAAGATATAATAACGGGGCAAAAGCTGCCTCCGTTTTTGCCAGTTGAAGCATTTAAGGATGCTGAGGTTCTTTGCGATCCCCCTGAATCTCACTCGTGGTACACCTCTCAAAAAGACCCCCTATTTTTTCAGAGTTCGGGGACCCAATCAATGCAACGATCTAAGCATTTTGTTTTGCAACCGGGG
>RFPJ01000052.1 GCA_009926145.1 Bacteroidota bacterium | reverse complement strand
AAAAGCCATACCACGGCCTTTAAATGCCGACTGATATTCTCCACCAAATAGATTGTTTACCAATCCTTTGGTTTGAATCTCGAGTTTGCGAATCTTTTTTAAAACTTCTTTTGAAATCATATGAATAACCGTTATCCAATGGTAGAAATTATTATGTTTAGATGCATTGAAAAATCACCTGTTACGTATTTTATCCACACATGAGTCTGGAATATTCTAGGGCAATTATTTTACGGTGTATAGATTATCAAGAGTCTAGTAAGATTATAACCGTACTCACGCGAGAGCAGGGGAAATTCGCGCTAATGGCGCGTGGGGCTAAAAAACACAAAAGCCCATTTGCTGCGGTATTAGAACCTGGCAATCTATTAGATATTGGTTATGCATATAAAAGCAGTCGTAATGTTCAAGATTTGCGCTCTGTCGATACGGTACATTTAGTGGATACATTGCGAACTCGGATTGATGCATGGTATTTACTGTTTGAAATTTTAGATCGTGTGAATCTCTTGATCCATGAACACGAGAACAATGAGTGGATTTTTCAACTACTGGAACAATTTCTACCATGGTTTACGAAACAGCAAAAAACATATTACAATATCTTACCGTATCTACTCATTCGCTTCACTCAGTCTACAGGTATCGATTTACAGGAGGAATTATCGGAAGATACTACTCGTTCATTCTTACATATTCCCACTGGCAGGCTAACGGACCATGAGTTAGACGGTGGAAAATATGAGTTTAATCAGGTTCAAACTGAGTTTGTTAGGTCGGTTTTGCACGGTTCCTCAAAGAAATATTTAGATCAACCATTAAGTAAATCAGAATTCATTGAACTGGTGCAACATTTAGACTCCTATTTTCATTATCATATTGAGGGTTATCATCCACAGAAGTCTCAAACTTTCTTTGAATTGATTTAAGAATTATTACATGTCTACCAATCGTTATCTAACATATGTACTGTTGTTGCTAATTGGATTAACCATAGGGTTTTTATGGGATGGTTATATGGATAGAAACCAACTCAACACCAATGATTCTCTCAACTTTACAACCATCAGTAAAAGTGACAGTAGCTTTATAGACGAATCCGTCTTATTGGAACTAGGTGAACGGTTTTTATTCCGGAAAGTAGCCGACGAAATAACACCTTCAGTAGTGTATATAGAAACTTTGGTACCTGTAGAGTTGCCCAAGGACGGGAATCATGATTTTACTGACGAATTTTGGGATCGATTTTTACCAAGAAGTGCTAGAAGTGTCGGCTCAGGTGTAATTATTAGCTCAGACGGGTACATCTTAACCAATCATCATGTGATTGAAGGGGCACAGTCCGATGGGATAGAAGTTGTTTTAAATGATAAAAGAGCTTACGCTGCTCAGATTATTGGCTCGGATCCAAGTACAGATTTGGCGGTAATTAAAATCGATGCTGTGAATTTACCCTCTGCCATCATTGGTAATTCTGATTTAGTCCAAGTAGGAGAGTGGGTGATGGCTGTGGGTAATCCGTTCCGTTTAAGAGCTACGGTAACAGCAGGTATTATTAGTGCTTTGGGACGTGATGTCCAAATCATAGATGATCGCATGAGAATCGAGAGTTTTATTCAAACCGATGCCGCAATAAATAAAGGTAACAGTGGAGGAGCACTGGTGAACACAAGTGGCCAACTCATTGGTATTAATACAGCAATAGCTTCACAGAGTGGTAGCTATCAAGGATATGGTTTTGCTGTACCTAGCAATTTAGCCACCAAAGTAGCTTCTGATATCATCACATACGGTAAGGTGCGAAGACCTTTGTTGGGGGTTCAAATACAATCGGTAGATTACAATAGGGCCGTGAGATTGGGATTGCCTGAAGTGGTGGGTGTTGAAATTATTGCCTTAAATCCTGGAGGTGCGGCACAATTTGCGGGTGTTATGAAAGGGGATGTGGTCCTCAGTGTAGATGACTTTCCGGTAAATGCATCTAATGCTCTACAGGAACGTATTGCGTTAAAATCACCAGGAAGTGAAGCAAAATTGCACATTTGGAGAAATAACGAAGTTATTACTATTAGGGTTGAATTAGATGAATTACCCCTTGTAGCACAAGTCAATGATGAGATAGATGCTTTAGATCAGTTTTTGGGTAATGAAACGGATGAACCCAATTTGACCGAAAACCCAAGAGATGATGGTACTGGGCAGGTATGGTTGAATACCCCATTTGGCTTTGAAATTAACGGCCTTTCCACTCCAGAAGATCCCTCAATTTACGACTGGTATGTCGCAGGTATACATCAAGACTCCGAAGCTTACAAAAGGGGATTAAGAAATGGTGATCAATTGTTACGGATCGATCGCCAACGTATACTTACGCCAATGGACTTGCAGCGATACTTGCAAAACTCTTTCAAAAACTCATATTCCGTATTATTGGAATGCATAACGGAAGATAATGAGAAAAAATTTAGCTACTTCTCTTTTAATAAATAAGAACATGACCTATTTAAAATCTATCATTGGACTCTTGTTGCTAAGTGTACTGATGTTGTTTTGTGCACCGTCCAATGAATTAACCAGCGATAATAATCAGAGTCCATTCATACCTAATTGGTATAGCGCAGATGGGTACGCAAGTGACTCAACAACCGTTTCTTATTTTTATGTTTCGCAGTCAGTAGATTCCTTGTCATCTATTGAAATGGCAAAAAAAGTAGCAGAAGTTGAGCTGATAAATAATATAGACGATCGGGTAGAGGCCTACAGAAGATTGCAAAATGAGTCTGAATTATGGCAAAGTACCGATAGTATTCGGCAGCTTAGAATGGCAATGATTCAACTCATAGGTCGTTCTGAAATGGTTCATTCAGTCACTCAAAAAGAAGGGCGCTACTATAAAAATTATATACAGTTATCCATATCGAAGAATTCCATCAGGAGTCAATTACTCGACTCAATAACGCTTGATTCAAACATATCTACTGATGTTATGAGTGAACTATTAGATACTTTGTAGTTTTTACAATTTTAAACGAATCAGCAGTGAATTTACTCGTTACTTCAAAAATTAACTTAACCCTTACATGTGTACTATGAACATTAGAAATATTGTAGCAGGTTTGGCTATTTTAGTCTTGGTTACTTTTTCTGAAAAAGCAACCGGTCAGGATGCCCCCGCTCATGCCATAACCAATGTAACTATCCATTTGGCAAGTGGAGAAACCCTAAGTAATTCCGATATCGTATGGAGAAATGGAATCATTGTAGATATAGGAAGCGATTTAGATATACCTTTTGATGTGTATACTATCGATGGCGGAGACTCACTCCACGTATTCCCGGGATTGATTGACGGACTAGCTACCTGGGGCAGCCCTGAGCAGCCAAGGAATCTACCCAACTTAGAAGATCCAGGTAATCCACCTTATGACCGAGCGGGAGTTCAACCCGAAAGAAAACCCGTTCATTATTTAAACGAGGATAAGTCGATATCGGCAGCAATGAAGGCGGGTTTTACCCTTGTAGGTCTTGGTTTAGATGGGCAAATGCTACCTGGTCAAGTTCAGCCATTCAATTTGTCTTCTGAGCAACTTACCGAAGCTCACTTATTTTCTACCAGCATCGGATTACAGGGTAGTTTTGATACGGCTCCCGGTGGATGGGGTAGTGGAGCTTATCCATCTACACAAATGGGGGTAATGGCTTATTTTAGACAATTAATGTACGATGCTGCTGCCCTACAAGAGCATATGAATTATTTTGAGAAGCATCCTGATATGCCTCAACCTGAACATAGTGAAGTTTTAGAAGCACTATTTCCACTGATTAATGCAGATATCCCACTGATTTTTGAAGTTGATTCAAAAGAAGAAATCGAACGTTTATTTCGATTACAGGATGAATTTGGCTTTAAAACAATATTGGTAGGTGCTCGAAAGGCAGCTCCATTAGCTGAAGAGCTTAAAAATCGTAATATCTCTGTAATTGCTAGCTTGGATGTGAACGATAAACCTAAGTGGATGACTGATGCGGAGAAAGAATCCAAAGACAGCGAAAATGATAAGGATGGTGAAGATAAGTCTGAAGAAAGTGATGAGCTAAGCGAGGAAGAAATCACCTTTAGGGCTAAACAAGAAGCTGCGTGGAATAGTGAAACTCAAAATATCCGATCATTAATTGATAGTGGAGTTTCTGTAGGTTTTAGTTCGGCAGGTTTGTCCGTTAAAGACCTTCAGTCCAAAATTACACTCTTAGTGGATGAAGGTGTTTTAACCACAACGGAATTATTAAAAATGATGACACATACCAATGCCGATATTTTAGGATTAAGCAATAGAGTAGGTGATCTAAAAGTTGGGATGGGTGCTCATCTTATTTTGACTACTGGTCCACTTTTTGAGAAAGGAACTAAAATTCACACTCATGTTAGTCAGGGTGTAATCAATGATTTTATGGAGAACTAATAATGAAAAAAATCACATACATATTTATCATAATTGGAGTCTTTTCCGTTTCAGCATTTGCTCAGGATAAAGGTTCTGTGTTTATAGAAAACGCTACTCTAGTTACCGTTACAGATGATATCATAGAGAATGGAGATATACTCATCACCAATGGTGTTATCACGCAAATAGGCACGGATTTATCAGCCCCAGCGGGTGTCACTGTGATCGATGGTACTGGTAAGTTTGTAATGCCTGGAATCATTGATGCTCATTCTCACTTAAATACCGTGAGTACCAATGAAGCCAGAAATCCTGTTACTGCAGAAGTAACAATGGAAGAGTCCATTGATCCTAACGAAGTATCCATATATCGAGCACTAGCTGGAGGGGTAACTTCTATCCACTTGATGCATGGATCTGCTAATGTTATTGGAGGGCAAGGTGAAACCCTTAAACTTCGTTATGGTTCCACTCAAGATGGTATGCGTTTTGATGGGGCGAAGAGAACCATTAAATTTGCTCTAGGTGAAAACCCAACGCGTGTTCACGGGCAGGGTAATGGTATTCTGCCAAGAACCCGAATGGGAGTTGAGCAAATTATCAGAAGTCACTTTGATGAAGCCTTAGATTATCGAGTGAAACGAGAAGCTTATCTCTCAGCAAAACAAAAGTATGAGAGTGATAGAAGAGGCCGAACAGCTCCACCTGTACCAGTGGCAAAAAATCTTCGTTATGATGTATTAAATGATATAATTGATGGAGAAATTCTTGTTCATTGTCACTCGTATAGAGCTGATGAAATACTCATGCTCATGAGAGTTTTTAATGACTACGGAATTAAGAATTATACCTTTCAGCATGCAAATGAAGCCTTCAAAGTAGCTCCTGAGATTGCAAAAAATGGCGCCTATACTTCCGTATTTGCCGATTGGTGGGCTTATAAATTTGAAGTTTATTACTCAACAGCCTTTAATGCTACCATTTTGAACGAAAATGGCGTAACCAACAGTATAAACAGTGATAGTAATGAGTTGATTCGTCACTTAAACCATGAAGCAGCGAAAACGGTACGTTATGGTCAAACCTCCGAAGCAGATGCTTTAAAAATGATTACTATCAATCCCGCTATGCAATTAGGAATTGCTGATAAAGTTGGAAGTTTGGAAGTAGGTAAACAAGGTGATATTGCCATCTGGAGTGGTCATCCATTAAGTATCTACAGTAAAGTAGAGCAAACTTATATTGATGGGACTAAATATTTTGACTTGGCTAATGATCCCGTAGATATGCGAATCGACATTAGCAGTGATGATAACTATGAGGAGTCATTCACCACAGGCTTTATCAAGGGTAGAGAAGCTGATGCTTGTATGAGTGATGTGTTTCAATTAATTCAAGAATAATACGAGGAGACTAATAAAATGAAATCGATTAAAATTACGGCACTCTTAGGTTTCCTATTACTGTTCTCTGGAGCATTGGAAGCACAAATAACTGATAAACCCGAGTATGGGAAAATAGCCATTATAGGTGCTACGGTTCATACCGTTAGTAATGGAAGTATCGAGCAGGGTATAGTTACCATACATAATGGTAATATTGAGTATGTGGGTACCGATCGCTCCAAAGTCGGTAGTGATTACAAGGTAATTGAAGCTACTGGAAAACATGTCTATCCAGGTTTTATGGATAGTGGAACCTCACTAGGTCTTGTGGAAATTAACGCGGTACCCGTTACCGTGGATAACCGCGAGGTTGGGAATATTAATCCAAACATGCTAGCCTTTACAGCTTGGAACCCTCATAGTGCAGCTATACCAGTTACTCGTGTAAGCGGGGTCACTCATGTCCTTACAGCTCCTCAGGGAGGCTTGGTCTCTGGACAAGCCGCTATTATGGATTTGTGGGGATACTCACCTGATTCTATGGCGGTAGATGCCACTGCGGGTATGGTACTTAACTGGCCTAGCGTACGGAGTGGTGGTTGGAATAGACGAACACCTGAGCAAATGGAAAAACAATACAAAGAAACCATTGGTGCATTGAATAAACTATTGGATAATGCACGTTTTTATGATCAAATGATGTCTGAATTTGAATCCAACCCTAATGGAAAAGTTAAGCCAGAAAAGAATCAACATCTTGAAGCTATGCGAGAAATGGTGAATGGTCAAACACCAATTATTATCTCGGTATCAAGTGAAAAAGACATTCTAAATGCTATTGAGTGGTCAAATCACGAGGATCATTCAGATTTGAATATAGTTTTTGCGGGTGTTGAAGAAGGTTGGAGAGTAGCAGAAGAAATTGCTGAAGCGGGTATCCCTTGTTTAGTTTCTACCCTCTACACACCTACTAGAGCCTATGATCATGTACATAGACCGTATGAAAATCCAGGCGCTTTAATGAAAGCGGGTGTAAAAGTAGCTATTATGACTGGTGAAGTAGAAAATGTTAGAAATCTACCCTTTAATGCCGGATACGCTGCTGCATATGGTATGGGTACAGAAGAGGCTGTTAAAGCTGTTACCATTAATCCAGCACAAATTTTTGGGGTTGATCATCTGTTGGGTAGTTTAGAAGCAGGCAAACAAGCGAACCTTTTCATTAGTACAGGTGATCCATTTGAACCACTAAGTCAAATAGAGCAAGTGTTTATAGCTGGTTTTCAAATACCAATGGATAGCCGACACACACAGCTATTTGAAGAATTCTTAGATCGAGATGCGACTCAAAACTAGTCGTTAATCATAGAATTATACCTGTAAAAGAACCACTTCCAAAGTGGTTCTTTTTTTTGTACTAATAAAGGTACAATTTGATTAGCTTTGAGTACTATTCATCTGTATAAACAAAAAAGGCCTAATCTACAGATTGGCTTATCACGTGCAACATTTATCTATAAATAAATATCTCAAACCCTACACCTTGACGGTGACATTGGGTGCTTTATTTTTAACTGCTGCAAATTTTTTTCTAGTCTGGATCCCTGTACTGATTCGTCAAACTATGGATAAAGTACAGGAATTAAGCGACACACAAACTCAAAGTTTAAGCTTTGTAGATACCTTATTCAATTCGGCTCAGGGATCAATCTTAGCATTTAATGCTCTGTATCTCATAGCGGCTGTTAGTGGGTATGGTTTTTTTCTATTTTTGACCAGGCAGACCCTCATCGTTGCTTCAAGAAAAGTCGAATTTGATCTTCGTAATGATGTTTTAGATGCTCTCTTTCATCTCCCTGCCCGTTTTTATGCCCGTTTTACGGAAGGTGAAGTCTATGTTCGAGCTACCGAAGATATTGCTAAGGTAAGAGAATACTTCGGACCAGTCATTATGTATAGTATAAACACGATAACCAGAGCTGGCTTTGTGATATCCATGATGTTTATTGTGAATAAAGAGTTGATGGTTTGGGCATTATTGCCATTACCTCTTTTATCCATTTTTGCCTATTGGATTACAGGATATATCCACAAGCATTCTATTATAATACAAGAACAATATTCACGTTTAGCGGATCAAGCCAAAGAAACATTTTCAAGTATTCGATTGGTTAAGGCGTATAATAAAGGAGAAGAGGAGCAACATAAATTCGATGCCCTCAATGAAGAGTACAAAGAAAAGAAATTACGCTTAGATTTAATTGAATCTCTTTTTCATCCTGGACTTAACTTTTTGATTGGTATCTCTCTGATAATAGTTATTTGGAAGGGTGGACTAATGGTTATGGATGGAGAACTGACCATTGGCAATATTGCTGAATTTCTAATTTATGTGGCATATCTGATTTGGCCTGTTGCTGCTTTGGGTTACACTACGAATCGATTCCAAAAATCAATGGCATCATGGCACCGTATTAAAGAACTTTTTATAGAGTTTCATTCAAAAGATCACGAAGAGACGATAGAATTACCTGTTACTAAAGGTGATTTACGCCTCGAAAATATTAGCTTTAGCTATCCTGATTCCGATATACCTATCATTAAAAACGTTAGTATGCATTTCCCGGCGGGAAAAAAAGTGGCCATAGTTGGACGTACAGGTTCAGGTAAAAGCACACTTATGCAGTTGATACCAAGGCTTTTTGAGCCCAATGAAGGTGCTATATATATAGATAATGAGCCCATAAAGGATTATTCCATTGAATCCTTAAGAAAATATTTAGGTGTTGTTCCGCAAGATCATTTCTTGTTTTCCGAAACCATTCAAGAAAATATAGCCTTTGG
>RFPJ01000051.1 GCA_009926145.1 Bacteroidota bacterium | reverse complement strand
GCTTACTTCGCTAAGTGAGATTAAAAGCCAGCTTAAGGATATGCTTAAAGAGCAAAAGAGATCTTCTTTGGTTGTAGTTGCAGAGGGTGATGAAACGGGTGGTGCTCTTAAACTGGCCGAAAATATCAAGGATGATTTCGCAAAATATGATCTTCGAGTGTGTATCCTCGGTCATATCCAAAGAGGAGGAGCTCCTTCCGCAAGAGATCGTGTATTGGCTAGCCGTCTAGGAGCTTCGGCTATAAAAATACTTATGGAAGGTCATAATGAGGTTATGGTCGGTGTGGTTAATAATGCTCTTAAAATTACTCCACTTCGAGTAGCTGTTTCCAAGAAAAAAGGCCTTGACTATGGATTGGTCGAATTAGCGCATATTTTGAGGTAGTTCATGATTCAATTAGATATTAGTAGAGCTCGAAAATTTATTTCTGACGACGAATACATTCACGCTCGTACATTAGCGCAGTCAGGTCTGGAACAACTAAAAGAAGGTACGGGACCAGGCTCTGAATGGTTAGGTTGGAGAGAATTATTAGCGGAGCCTAACGATAAGCTTCTTGCCGAAATACAAGATTTAGCAACAAGCGTACGCTCTAGTGCGGATGTATTTATAGTATGTGGGATTGGGGGCTCGTATTTAGGGGCCAAAGCCGTTATTGATGCCTTAAGGTCTGAGTTTGACCAAAGTGGCCCTGAAATTATTTATGCGGGGCATCACATGGGAGGCGCCTACCTAAATCACCTTGTAGGCTACCTCAATGAACCCAAAGCCGACGGTTCAGCCAAAAGTGTTTATTTAAACGTAATATCTAAATCAGGTTCTACACTAGAGACAGCACTTTCGTTTCGGGTACTCAGGAATTTTATAGAAGAACGATTTGAAGACGCTTCAAATCGAATTATTTGCACGACTAGTAAACAAGGAGGCGTATTAAATGCCGTCATCGAAAAAGAAGGGTACCGGAAGTTTATTATACCATCGGATGTTGGCGGTAGATTTTCTGTGTTGACACCTGTAGGCTTGCTTCCAATAGCAGTAGCCGGCATAGATATCGCTGTACTTTTTCAGGGCGCTAAAGAATGTTATGATTCACTTGAGGAGAATTCCGAAGAGATTGTAGAGTATGCAGCACTCAGAAATGCACTTCATGCGAAAGGTATTACCATTGATGTCTTTTCTTCATTTGAACCCGAACTGAAATCATTTGGAGGCTGGATCCAGCAATTACTTGGCGAGAGTGAGGGAAAAGACGGAAAAGGTATTTTTCCTACGGTTGCTGCATTTTCAACAGACTTACACAGTTTGGGGCAATTTATTCAAGACGGTAAACGATCGCTTCTTGAGACTTTTTTGGTGGTAGAAGAAGCAAGCAGTGATTTTGTAGTTCCTTCTGGGGATCATTTTGGTGATGGGTTGGATTATCTTAACGGAGAATCATTTCATGCCATAAACAATAAAGCTAGACTTGGAACTATTGAAGCGCACTGCGAAGGTCAGGTTCCAATAATTACCGTTCAAATTCCTAGGATGGAAGAGCATAGTATTGGAGCTCTAATTTACTTTTACGAGATGTTAACAGGTGTTTTTGTGTATAGTCTGGGAGTGAATCCATTTAATCAGCCAGGGGTTGAAGACTACAAAAAAGCTATGTATCGTCTATTGGGAAAATAAAGTATAAGAATCGTGTCCGAATCAAAAAAACATCAGTACATAGCAGTAGCAGGAAATATAGGTGCGGGTAAATCGTCACTGACCGGGTTGCTAGCTCAGCATTTTAACTGGAAACCATTCTACGAATCGGTAGATGATAATCCATATTTAGCCGACTTCTATGAGGACATGCTTCGCTGGAGTTTTAATCTCCAGATATATTTTCTATCCAGTCGTTTTAGGCATCAAAAAGACATGTTGGAGCAACAAGTCAGTTTAATCCAAGACAGAACCATCTATGAAGACGTGGAGATTTTTGCAAAGAATTTACATCAGATGAGCTTAATGAGCGATCGTGATTTCAGCAACTATGAATCACTCTTCAAAGAGATGAGCTATTATTTACGCCCACCAGACCTTTTGATTTATCTACGCGCTCAGGTGCCTACACTGGTGAGGCAAATTCAACAAAGAGGTAGAGACTATGAAAATTCAATCCGAATAGACTACCTCGAACGACTGAATAACCTTTATGAGGATTGGATTGATCGTTATCCTCACGAAAAACTCATTATTGATACCGATGATATCGATTTTGTGAATGATAAAGAGGATTTAGGGCGCATAATTGAATTAGTTGAACAAAGATTGTACGGTCTTTTTAATTGATTGTACTCAAGTTCTATTATCCGTATCTTTTAAGGATTGATACGTTTTGGCTATGTTGAAGTTAAATATCTTTGAAATACCTGATGGCAAAAGCACTCGAGAGCTTCCAATCCCCAAAGAATTTTTGGAAGAAGAGGATGTGGCTGTTATTCAAGGTAACCTTCACTTGATAATTGACCGAAGCCAGCACATGATTCATATCAAGGCGGATGTAATAGCAGAAGTTGAGTTAATCTGCGATCGATCGATGGACAGCTTTCCATTTGAGATAAATCGACAGGTTGATATCATTTTCAAAGAAGGACTATTAGAGGAGGATGTAGATCTGAATGCTTCAATTAAGCGTTTAGTAAAGCATCAGCAACTCCTAGATTTGGATCAAGATGTTAGAGATATGATACTTTTATCTTTACCATATAAGCGTATCCATCCTCGTTTTCTTGATGAAAACGGAAATATTACTGAAGCGTTAGACCAACAATTTGGCTCAACTTCTGACGATGAGGAAGTTGTTGATCCAAGGTGGAATGCGCTAAAAAAATTAAAAAATTAAATATTAGAACTTACTAGAATGGCACATCCTAAGCGAAAAATCTCCAAGGCTAGACGCGACAAAAGAAGAGCGCACCATGCTATTTCAGAAACTACATTAGCTAAGTGCTCGAACTGTGGTGCTTTTCATAAATACCATCATGCTTGCCCAGAGTGTGGTTATTATAGAGGACGACAAGTACTTAGTATAAATAACTAAACTTAGTCAGATGATAATAGCTGTAGATGCGGCTGGTGGTGACTTTTATCCTGAGAATCCTGTATTAGGCTCAAAAATGGCTCTGGATCTACATCCAGAGCTTCATATTTTGTTGGTAGGTCCCAAAGGACTCATCGAGCAGGAACTACAAAAGCACAATATTCATACTGAGCGTATTACGGTGATCGATGCTCCTGACATCGTTTCTATGACCGATTCGCCATCTACAGCTTTAAAACAAAAACCAAACTCTTCCCTTGCGGTTGGACTTTCACTTCACAAAAGTGGAAAGTGCGATGCCTTTGTAAGTGCGGGTAATACAGGGGCACTTATGGCTGCCTCCATGTTTATTTTAGGGAAATTGGAGGGTGTCTCTCGCCCAACAGTAGCTACTTATTATCCTTCTTTAAAAGGATTTAGGCTAATCATTGATGCGGGAGCTAATCTGGAAATTAAACCAGAAATGGCTCGTCAATTCGCAGTAATGGGTCAAATTTATGCTCAAGAAATCATGGGTATTGATTCACCAAAAATTGGTCTTATTAATGTTGGAGAGGAAGAGGGAAAAGGCACCGACCTGCACAAGGAAATCTATCAGCATCTAAAGTCAGTACCTAATTTTATTGGGAATGTTGAAGGGCGAGACATACTCAAGCCAAAAGCGGATATTTACATTACCGACGGCTTTGTTGGCAATGTAATATTAAAACTAGGTGAATCTATTCCTGAAATTTTAGGAAGCTTGATTCATAAAACTATGCAAACGAAACAGTTATCGCCGGAACAACTACAACTTATTCAGGGCATTTTATCAGAGTCCTTATCTCCTTTTGAATATGAACGAGTAGGTGGTTTACCATTTTTAGGGGTGAATGGAATTAGTATTGTGGGACATGGAGGAAGTTCGCCCTTAGCCCTAAAAAATATGATTCAAGTTGCCCTAGACTGTATCGAGCATTCCATGAACGAGAAGATAATTGCTTCATTAAATTAAAGACGGTCAGAATGGAACCAATCAGAGCTACTATAACAGCGGTAGGACATTTTCTGCCAGAGGACAAATTAACCAACTTCGACCTTGAAAAAATGGTCGAAACCAATGATGAGTGGATTCGAACTAGAACAGGGATTGAAGAACGAAGAATCTTAAAAGATCCAGATAAAGCCACTTCCTATATGGCGGCTGAAGCGGCCAAAGAAGCCTTAGAAGAAGCAGGCGTTCAACCCGAAGAAGTGGATTTGATTATCGTTGCTACCGTAACCCCAGATTATATTTTTCCTTCTACCGCTTGCTTGGTACAAGATGCTATTGGTGCTAAAAATGCTTTTGCTTTCGATTTATCAGCGGCTTGCTCGGGTTTTATTTATGCTTTAACGAATGGTGCGGCATTCATAGAGAGTGGTCGGTACAAAAAAGTATTGGTCATAGGAGCAGATAAAATGTCTTCAATTATCGACTATACTGATCGAACAACCTGTATTATATTTGGAGACGGGGCAGGGGCGGTACTTTTAGAGGCTTCTACGGACGGAACTGGAATCATCGATAGTATTCACTATACAGAGGGTGATACCAATTGTCATCTTGTTCAAAAAGGAGGGGGAAGTAGATATCCGGCCTCACATGAAACAGTGGATCAGCACATGCATTTCATCAAACAAGATGGTAAAGCTGTATTCAAAAAAGCTACAGTTGGCATGGCAGATGTGTCGGCTGAGATAATGGAGAGAAATAATTTAACTCCAGACGATGTTAAATGGTTGGTGCCGCATCAGGCTAATCTGAGAATTATTGACGCCACAGCTCGTAGAATGGGCCTTGGTACCGAAAAGGTCATGATTAACATCAATAAGTATGGAAATACCACAGCGGGAACCATTCCTTTGTGCTTATATGATTGGAAAGATCGATTATCTAATGGAGATGGACTTATTCTAACCGCTTTTGGTGGAGGATTTACTTGGGGTGCTGTTTATCTAACCTGGGGTGGTAAGTAATGAAAGCTTTTGTGTTTCCAGGACAAGGTTCCCAATTCGTAGGTATGGCAAAAGAACATTACGATCAAAATTCTAATGTCAGAGAACTTTTTGATCAAGCCGATGAAATACTCGGATTTTCTTTGACTAATATCATGTTCGATGGGCCGGAAGATACATTAAAGCAGACTGAATACACTCAGGCGGCCATATATCTGCACTCTATTGCATTGTATACGGATAAAGGGGAAACACCATCTTGTGTAGCGGGCCACTCCTTAGGAGAATTCACGGCATTAACGGCAGCCGGTGTTTTGAGTTTTGAACAAGGTCTTGAGCTTGTACGGAAGCGTGGAGTATTGATGCAGTCGGCTGGTGAAAAGATGGATGGTACTATGGCTGCAATCATTGGGCTCGACGATGAAAAGGTAGAAGAGCTTTGTCATAATATCTCTACAGGTGAAAACCTTATCGTTGCTGCTGCAAATTTCAATTCAACAGGTCAGGTAGTTATATCGGGTAGTACAAAAGGAGTTGAAATGGTGGTAGAATTAGCTAAAAGTGAGGGCGCTCGAATGGCTATGCTTTTACCGGTCAGCGGAGCTTTTCATTCCGAGCTTATGAAACCGGCATTTGAAGATTTCAAAGAATTTCTTTCAGAAATCCCATTTAATGATGCAAAAGTACCTGTGTATTCCAATGTGGACGCCACAGCATCTCAATCGGCTGGTGAGTTAAAAGAAAAAGTATTGCAACAGCTTATCAGTCCTGTTCTATGGACACAGACCATTAGAAATATGATGGCTGATGGAGTTACTGATTTAGTTGAAATTGGACCGGGGAAAGTATTACAGGGTCTAGCTAAACGAATTGAACGTTCTTTAAACACTCAAGGCATACAATAATATCATGAGTCAATACACATTAGATTTAACCGGAAAAGTAGCCTTAGTCACTGGTGGCAGTAGAGGCATAGGAAAAGCAATTGCATTGGCGCTCGCTGAAAAAGGAGCAAAAGTAGCATTGACATACTCAAGGTCCGCTGATGCAGCAGAAGAAGTTAAAACTGCCATTGAATCTTTGGGCACACAAGCTATGATTATTCAAGCGGATGCTGCCAGTTTCGAAGGTGCTAATGAAACTGTTTCAGCAATCATTGCCGAGTGGGGTGGTTTGGATATTCTGGTCAATAATGCGGGTATTACTAAGGATGGCTTGATATTACGCATGACAGAAGAACACTGGGATCAGGTCATGGAAACTAATCTTAAAAGTATATTCAATTATTGTAAGGCGGTTGCTCGACCGATGATGAAAGGCGGGGGTGGATCGGTCATTAATATGGGATCCATTGTTGGAATTACTGGAAATGCCGGTCAAAGTAATTATGCAGCTTCAAAAGCAGGACTCATAGGATTTACTAAATCATACGCTAAAGAACTTGCCTCTCGAAATGTAAGAGCCAATGTTATTGCGCCGGGGTATATATTAACCGACATGACAGATGCACTGGATGAAAAAGTACTGGAAGGAATTACCAATGCCACTCCATTAGGTCGCGCTGGTAATGTGGAAGAAGTTGCTGCTGCATGCGTATTTCTAGCATCGGATTTAAGCAGCTATATCACCGGTGAAGTTATCCGGGTTGATGGGGGCATGGCTATTTAATCCTGCGCTCTATTTATGAGCAAGATATTATTAAGTTTCTTAAATTATTACATTACTAACTACCATTAAACTATAGGACGTATTATGTCACAAGATGTAGAATCAAAAGTAAAAGAAATCATCATCGATAAATTAGGTGTAGATGAATCAGAAGTTGTAGCTGAAGCAAACTTCACCAATGACTTAGGTGCTGATTCACTTGACACTGTAGAATTAATCATGGAATTCGAAAAAGATTTCGATCTAAGCATTCCTGACGAAGATGCAGAAGGTATTGCTACTGTAGGCGATGCTGTGAAATACATCCAAGGAAAACTCGCTTAATTTATATAGCACTTCATGAGTTCACGACGAGTAGTAATTACAGGTATAGGCGCTCTAACCCCAGTTGGTAAGAGCGCTCCTGAATTCTGGAATGGCTTATTATCTGGCACTAGCGGTGCAAGACCTATCGATATGTTCGATACAACTGGTTTTGCCTCTACTTTTGCTGCATTAATTGATGATTACGATTCCTCCCATTATTTCGATAAAAAAGAGGCAAGGCGGTTGGACCTAGTTGCTCAATATGCCTTAGTAGCATCAGAAGAAGCTATACTTGATTCAAAATTAAACCTCGATGAAATTGATAAAGATCGAGTAGGTGTTCATGTTGGCACCGGAATTGGTGGTATGAAAACCTTCTATGATCAGTCAATATCATATAGTGAACGTGGACCTAGAGGGGTATCACCCTTCTTCATTCCCATGCTTATTCCGGATATAGTTTCCGGGCAAATATCCATTAAATATGGATTTAGAGGCCCTAATTTTTGTGCAGTAAGTGCCTGTGCAACGGGTTCTCATAATATTGGTATCGCCTATGATATGATTCGATATGGTCAATCTGATTATGCAATCACAGGTGGTACGGAAGCTCCAGTAACTCAGATTGGAATTTCTGGATTCAATGCCATGAAGGCCATGAGTACTCGAAATGATGATCCTGAAGCGGCTTCTAGGCCTTTTGATATCGATAGAGATGGATTTGTTCTAGGTGAAGGTGCTGGAATCATGGTTTTGGAATCATTAGACTCGGCTATTGAGCGTGGAGCACGAATCTATGGAGAAGTAGTCGGATATGGTTATTCCGCCGATGCTTATCACATTACTGCTCCAGACCCTGAAGGAAATGGTGTTATTTTAGCGATGAAAAATGCTCTCAAATCAGCAAATATTTCACCAGAAGACGTAGATCATATCAATATGCACGGAACTTCAACTCCATTGGGCGATATTGCAGAGACCAATTCGATCAAGAAAGTTTTTGGTGACCATTCGTATAAAATAAATTTAAATTCGACTAAATCTATGACAGGTCATACTCTAGGTGCCGCGGGCGCAATAGAGTCGTTGGCGTCTGTGCTAGCTTTATATCACGGTATTGTACCACCTACTATTAATTTAGAGAATCAAGATCCACAATGTGATCTTAATTACACTCCAGTCGATCCTGTTGCACGGGAACTCACCTACGCTCTGAATAATGCGTTTGGCTTTGGTGGTCATAACTCCACCTTAGTATTTAAGCGTTTTGGAGATGCATAAATGTTTGGTTGGCTTAGATCCCGTTTTACAAAAACGGGGTCCACTGTAACTCATTCAAATACCTCTGAAAATCCCGCAACCCAAAAACGATTTTTAAAATTGGAAGGTATTTTAGGCTTTAAACCCTCCAATATGGCTTTATATGAAAAAGCACTAAGACATCGTTCAACCACTAGTTTAGAACAATATGAGAGTTACGATTCCTATGAACGTTTAGAGTTTTTGGGAGATGCCGTTCTTGACTTAATCATTGCCGAATTACTTTTTGAAAAATATCCAGAAGAAGACGAAGGTTTTTTAACAAAAACTCGTGCTAAAATGGTGAGAGGTGAAACCCTATCTAATCTTTCTAAAGATTTAGGAATTGAAG
>RFPJ01000006.1 GCA_009926145.1 Bacteroidota bacterium | reverse complement strand
AATTATCCGAATCCATTCAACCCTAGCACTCAAATAAGCTTCACACTTCCTGAAGCACAGCAAGTAAGCTTAGTAGTGTACGACATGCTAGGTAGAGAGGTTGCTGTATTGGCTCGTGAGCAAATGATGCCAGCCGGGTCAACAACTTTTAACTTTGATGCATCTGGTCTTTCTAGTGGTATGTATATCTACCGCCTGGTAAGCAACAATTCGGCAATTACTAAAAAGATGACCTTAATAAAGTAATTTCCTACTCAAAATACGTCTCACTTGAATGTGAGGTGTGCTGATCACAAAGGAGGCTCCAAGGAATTGGGGCCTTCTTTTTTTATATAAAGTCTAGGAACCTGTTGGCCTATTTTACAGTTATAATAAATACAACAGAATAGATGAAAGGATGCCGTTATCTGACACCATTTCATTTACAATTAAAGTACAGGACTTATTTAAGTGACCTTTGTAACGAGAAAAACCCATTTCAACGCTGCACATCGATTACACAATCCAGAACGCTCCGAAGAATGGAACCAGGAAACCTTTGGAAAATGTAATTATGAGCACTGGCATGGTCATAATTATGTATTAGAAGTCACTCTAGCTGGTGAACCTGATGCTTCAACCGGTTATGTTATTGATTTAGGTAAACTCAAGTCTATTATCAATCAATATGTTCTTGAACCATGTGATCACAGGAACTTGAATTTAGATGTACCATTTCTGAAAGGGATCATACCCACAACGGAAAATTTGGTAAAGGCTTTTTTTAACGAGTTGAAAGAACCTGTTGAATCAGAAGCGAGTCTGGGCAGCAAGCTCTACTCGGTTAAGCTGTTTGAAACCGAACGAAATAGTGCGGAATACTGTCCATATAAGAGGCTCTAATAGTTAAAAAACACACATCAACACAGTTGATTCGTAAAGTGCGAAACACATTACGGTCACTTAAATCAATCAATTTTATCCATGTTATCATCCGTTAAGAGATTTTACGACCCAACATTCACTGTAACTAACGAATACAAAGAGAGTTTACCAGACTTACAAAATGGACCTTCATCTCTGATTGAGGGAGCTAATGTACCTATTCAGCAAGTGGGAATTTCCAACTTTAAATTGCCTCTGAATATCAAAAAAAGGGACGGTAAGTACCAAACCCTAGAGGTATCAGTGGATGGTTATGTAAGTTTAGATGCCAATAAGAAAGGAATTAACATGAGTCGTATAATGAGAACCTTTTACAGGTTCCAAGACGATGTGTTTACTTTAGATACGCTTGAAAAAGTCTTACAAGCATACAAGCAAGACTTAGAAGCTCAAGAGGCATTTTTGAGGCTCAATTTTTCATTTCCAATGCTTAAAAATAGCCTTAGAAGTCAAATGAAGGGGTATCAGTATTATGATGTATCCTTAGAAGGCCATTTGGATTCTTATGGTCGTTTCAATAAGTATATGCATTTGAATTTTGTGTACTCAAGCGCTTGTCCTTGTTCTTTTGAGTTAGCTGAGCATGCACGTGAAGTAAGGAATATAGCCGCCATACCTCATTCACAGCGCAGTGTAGCAGAGGTAACGGTAGCTTTGAGAGATACCTTTTAAGATTTGGTTGAAATATGCAGAGAGGCCCTTCAAACCGAAACACAAGTCATGGTTAAAAGAGAAGATGAGCAGGCCTTTGCCGAACTTAACGGGGCCTACCAAAAATTTGTAGAGGACGCGGCTCGATTACTCTACAAAGAATTAGATAGCTACCATTCTATTCGCGATTTCGTCGTTAGATGTGCTCACTTAGAAAGCTTGCATAGTCATGACGCAATTAGTAGAATTTGTAAGGGTTTACCTAATGGACTTCGTTAATAATTGTCATTTCCTTTGTGGATAGGTGTTTCATTCTGATTATATTGTCTATTCTAAATTTGACCTAAGGACAATATGAAAAACACTCTACTCGGCCATTCATTCACCGGCCTAAACCTAGCCAAAATTTTCTTCTCAATCCTACTACTTAGCGTTAGTTTAAGCGCGGATGTAGCCGCTCAATGGACAGAAGATTTTGAAGACGGTGAAAAAAAATCCTATGCTGCTGCTGCCGTTGATTTGGCTACTGGTTCCTGGTATTTACAGGATGCACTTTTAGGCAATTTGAGTAATGATAAATTTAATGGTGCTCAAGGTGTGCGAATGGATCGTAGAGACGGTAAGCAGGGATCAATCACCATGCTCTTTGATAAGAATGATGGTGCCGATGTTCTACGATTTTTAAGTGCCAATTATGGAAGCAATACCGATAACACTGTACAAGTAGAATATTCTACCGACCAGGGTTCTTCATGGACTGCATTAGGAGCTCCCATAAGCCCAGGTTCAGACCTGCAAGCTTATGAGATTGATGTCGCGATTTCAGGGCCTATTCGATTTCGATGGATTCAAGGAGGAGATGGTAGGTTAAATATTGACGATGTAAGCATTAGCGATTATGTTGAAGCTACAGATGAGCCTACATTGCAAATGATTTCAGATGGAAAGGTGATTCAGGCGGAACAGGTACTCGAATTTCAGGCGACCATTGAAGGGGAATCTTCTCTTATACCCTTGGATCTTAGCAATTTGGGAAATCCTTTGTTGGAGTTCACGAATGTTGAAATCAATGGGGATGCTTTTTCTGTATCTAATTTGATGGATAGCACCTTGTCCTTTAAAGAGTCTACCCAGCTGACTCTTGAATTTACTCCGGCTTCGGTTGGGGTGTTCGAAGGGTCATTTACTATAGAAAGTAATGATCAGACGCATCCTGTCTTTCAGATTTCTTTACGGGGTGAAGCATTTGGTGCCGATGATGTATTACCCATTTCAGAAGCAAGAAAACGAGCCTTAGGAAGTAGAGTACGAGTAACAGGGCGTGTTACGGTAGCCAATGAATTTGGTGGTCCATTGTATATGCAAGATGCAACAGCAGGTATAGCCGTATTTTATTCTGAATTACACGAGGCTACCAGCATAGGTGATTCAATTATTGTAGAAGGTCCACTCAATGTGTTTCGGCCTATTGCCGGTGAAGACTCCGATTTTTTACTACAAATATCGGCAACCAGCACGGATTCGGATATATCTTTTCAAGTTTTGGATGTGGAAAATCGTATACCGGAACCGAAAGTTGCAACTCTAGAAGAGGTAAATGCGGGGGGACTGGAAGCTCAACTTGTGAAAATACCAAACACTACCATCAGCCATACAGGTGCTTTTCAAGCGAATACCAATTATGGGATTAGCGATCTTACAGGGAGTGCTGAGATGCGCGTAGATAACGATACCGATTTGGTTGGGGCCACAAGCCCCACAGAGGCAATAGCCATGATCGGGGTGGTAGGAAAATTTGCTGGCATTTATCAGATGCTACCTCGGACTACTACGGACCTTAGCGTAGAAGCCGTAAGCTTTCCAAGCGACTCCATTTCTAAAGATCATACCTTAGATGTGGTTACTTGGAATATTGAATGGTTTGGGGATGCTAATAACGGCCCTGAAAATGATCAAACTCAGTTACAGAATGTGAAAACCGTTATTGAAACGATGGATGCCGACATCTATGCATTGCAAGAAATTTCAAACGGCATTCTTTTTCAGGATTTAGTAAACAGTTTAGAAGGGTATGATGGAGTTCTTGCGAGTTTTGATCAATCTCAACGTACAGCCTATATCTACAAGAATGAAACTATAAAAGTGTATCAAAGTCAGCTTATCTCAACCGGTATGAATAGCTCGGATTGGGCAGCGGGCCGTTTTCCATTTGAATTATTTTTGGATGCTACCATTAATGGTGAAACCAGAGAAATGTATGTATACAACATCCATGCTAAGGCGTTTGGAGAGCAAACCGATTATGATCAGCGAATAAATGCATCACGTCAATTAAAACTGTTTTTAGATAATCAGCGTCGCGATGCCCATGTATTGGTGATGGGAGACTATAACGATGAAATTCTGCAGTCTACTTATAATGATTTAAGCTCACCATATGCAAATTTTGATAATGATCCAGAGTACACCATAATCACGAAGAGCCTAGAAGAAAAGGGCTATACTTCATATTCTAGATATTCCATGTTAGATCATATTATGATGACCTCGGAGCTTGAGGATGAGTTTTTGGAAGGGACCCAAAGAGTTGAAAACCCCAACTATATCGGTAGTTTCTTAAGCGAAACATCTGATCACTACCCAGTTTGGACGCGATTCCAGTATGGAACTCCAACCTTTACCAATGATGAGTTTGTAGGGTCTATGGCTCCCATGGGTTTTCAGCTAGACCAAAATTATCCTAACCCATTTAACCCGAGTACTACTATATCATATACTCTTGAACAGCCTAGCACGGTGAGCCTTCAAGTTTTTGATGTAATGGGACGTAAGATGCTAGATGTTAATCTAGGATTTCAATCTGAAGGCAGACAATCCAAAGTCATTGATGCCACTGGTTGGGCATCGGGTATGTATTTTTACACACTTGAAGCCAATAATCAGCGGTTAACAAAATCGATGATGTTGCTTAAATAGTCATCATGAAGATTCGATTAGCGCAACTGAATCCCATTATTGGCGATATTCAAACGAACACCGTTCGGATTCTTCAAGAGGTTGAAAAAGCCAGGAAAGACGAGGTAGCTGTATTGATACTCCCCGAACTTGCCGTTTGTGGATATCCGCCCATGGATTTGCTTAACCTAGCCTCATTTCGCGAAACTATTTATAGAGCGAATGATACCATTATTGAACAAAGCCCGGGCATTGGTTTAATTTTTGGTAGTATTACTCCGCACGAGGGTACGGGTAGAGCCTGTTATAATTCAGCGATTGTTGCGAATAATCGCACATTGGTAGGCATGCAGCATAAAACATTATTACCAAACTATGATGTGTTTGATGATATGCGCTATTTCGAGCCTGCCAGCAGCTCATCTCCAATCGAACTTCATGGTATAAAATGGGGCATCAGTGTTTGTGAAGATATCTGGTTGAATGAAAATGATTATATGCAATACAAGCATAACCCATTAGATCAACTGGTTGAGGATGGGGCTGATATCTTCGTGAATATCTCGGCATCTCCGTTCACTCGAACAAAGATTGAGTCTCGATTTTACATGCTACAAAGGAGGGTTGAATCCTATCACATTCCATTAGTGTATGTGAATCAAGTAGGTGCTCAAACAGAGCTCATTTTTGATGGCGATTCATTAGCTATCGACCGATCGGCTAAGTTAGTGGGTCGATTAGCCCGATTCAAAGAGGATGCAATGGATATTAGCTGCACTATGGAGGATGGAAAGGTTGAATTGACTAATGAAATCCCTCAATGGCAGGAGCTATCCAAGGAATCCCTTCAACCCGAAGAGAAAAGTATCTTTGAAGCATTGGTACTTGGTATCAGTGATTATGTGAACAAAAGTGGATTGCCCCCAAAAGTGGTTATCGGTCTAAGTGGTGGCATTGACTCGGCTGTGGTGGCTGCATTGGCTGTAGAAGCATTAGGTTCGGATGCGGTTACAGGAATTACCATGCCATCGAAATTTTCTTCGGAAGGGAGTGTTGCCGATTCACTTGAGTTGGCAAAAGCACTAGGAATCCGTTGTCATCAGATTCCCATTCACGAGATGGTTGCCTCCTTCGATCAAGCATTTGAAGCCCATTACGAAGGTACAGCATTTGGATTGGCTGAAGAGAATATTCAAAGCCGAATCCGTGGTTCTATATTAATGTCTTGGTCCAATAAGTTTAATTCCCTTGTCTTAAACACGGGTAACAAATCCGAATACGCGGTTGGTTATTGCACGCTTTATGGAGATATGAATGGAGCTTTAGCGGTACTATCCGATCTCTACAAAACAGAGGTATATGCTCTTGCAGAATGGTTAAATAAGAGTTATTACATGAAAGAGGTCATTCCAAATTCTATCTTACAAAAACCTCCAAGTGCTGAATTGCGACCCGATCAAAAAGACTCGGATAGTTTGCCCGATTACGGACTATTGGATCCTATATTGAAAGGGTATATTGAAGATGGTTTGGAATACACCGAATTAATAGATCGGGGTCATAATAAGGCCTTGGTTAAGCGGATTTTAAAGTTGGTAGATGTGAATGAATTTAAACGCTATCAGTCCGCACCAGGATTAAAACTTTCGAAAGTTGCCTTTGGTATGGGGCGTCGTAGACCTTTGGTTCAGCAGTGGACGCGCTATCGTGACTCAGAAAGGTGAAATCAACTAAAAATAGGTCCAAATTAAGTGTAAAAGAACTTTGATTGGCTCTAATTTTTACTCCAATTTATTATATTGGAATCGAATCTGAATTGTTCTGCTATATACATACGAACACTTATTACAAAATCATCTAGCATTCATGCGATTAAAAAGCATTTCTTTACTCTTTTGCTCTGTCACTTTTTTTATAGTTACCAACCCCAAAGCTTTAAGGGCGCAGGATGCTCCACCTACGGTTGAGTATCAGGAGATTAAAACTAAATACTTACCCTATACCAACCCGATGCAGGCTTGGTCAAGTGAACTTAATCCAGAAGGGTTAGATACCACGGATACAGAAGTCGTCCGTCTTCAGTTAGATAGTTTTGAACGTGATATCATGCTTCAAATCGCAAATATTTATATGTCTCATGTTCAAGCGCTTAAAGCTCAAGTAAATAACGAACCTGTAGAAGCGGAGCGGTTGATTAATGAATCTGTTGAGGCCTCTCAGGATTTATTGGATCAGTATCCAGAACTAAGAAGTAATACTCGCTTTGCACAATTGTCCAGAGCGGTAGTTGGCGAATACCGTGCATTTTATGGGATTACCGAGAATGAAGATCAGGCACAAGGAGAAATTTTTGCCATCCAAGAAGACTTCCTAGAGGATGAAGTTTCATTATCTGAAGATTTTAACTTCCCAAATAATACCGAACTCTTTAAAACAACGGTGCCCTTGGTGCAAAACTCTCAAGTGAATAGACATCTGGTTTATTATACGTTGAGAAGGCCCGATGTGATGGAAAAATGGCGTGAGCGAGCGGAAGTGTACAAGCCCATGATGCTAAAAATCTTTAAGGAAGAGGGCTTGCCGGAAGAATTGGTGTACTTGGCCTTTATCGAAAGTGGTTTGAATCCTACGGCACGAAGTTGGGCTTCGGCGGTTGGGATGTGGCAGTTCATTGCCGCAACGGCGCGAGTGTATGGTATTGAAATTAATTGGTGGGTTGACGAACGTAGAGACCCAGAAAAAGCCACAAGAGCGGCCGCCCGCCATCTAAAGGATTTATATAATGTTTGGGGCGATTGGCATCTAGCTATGGCTAATTATAACATCAGTCCTCGCGGTTTAAATAGAGCCATCAGTAGAGCGGGCGGGGTGAAAGATTATTGGGCGGCTTATCCGTATTTACCTAGAGAAACACGGGGTTATGTTCCTGGTTTTATAGCAACTACCATGATCAATCTAAGTCCTGAAGAATTTGGTTTTCAATCATCCTACGGTCAAGAACCCTATTCCTATGAAAGCGTTCAAGTCGATGGTTTGATGTCTTTGGAGGTACTTGCAGAGGCTATGGGGATTTCTACGGAAACTCTGAAGGAATACAATCCTGAATTACTTCGTTGGTCAACACCTCCAGGAGATAGTTATCCACTAAAAGTTCCTGTAGGAAAATCACAAGAGTTATTGGCTGTTTATGATAGCCTACCTAGAGAGAGTCAGAATCAAAGCATTACTATGCATACAGTGCGAAGTGGGGAGTCTATTGGTCTTATAGCACGCACCTATGGAACTACGGTTAGTGGCATTTATGCAAGTAACGATAATCTATCCAACATTATCTATCCTGGGCAGGTTATAGCTGTGCCATTACCCGAGGGCTCAGCAAATCCGTTATCGGTGAATCGTCCTACAAATCAGCGCAGTGGTACGGTAACCACTTCATCGTCTTCTTCAAGTAGTTCATCCATACCTGCGAATTCCATAAAAGTTTTGTATAAGGTTAAAACCGGAGATACTATTGGACATATTGCCGAATGGTATGATGTTCGAGCATGGGAAATTAGGAGCTGGAACGGTATAGGAAACACCATACGAGTGGGTCAAAATTTAACTCTTCATGTTCCTAAAAATAGAGAAGAACATTATAAAGCAATTAATGGATTGGCATTTAGTGATAAGCAAAACTTAGAACGGCGCCAAAAAAATGGAGAAAATATTTTTGGGGAGTCCGATAATAGTACCTATGTAGTAAAACGTAACGACACCTTATCTGCGATTGCAAGAAATTTTGGCATCTCTACCGGTCAGTTACGAGAGTTAAATAATCTTTCGGGTTCGACTATATATGTGGGGCAAATTTTAAAAGTGCGATAAATCGTGAAGCAGTCTTGGTTTTCTAAATTTAGTCGGAGAAAACCTTACTTCATAGGAGTAATTCTTATACTCCTTGGTCTTATAAGTACGGCCTTTCAACCCACCGATTTGTACTTCAGAATTAAAAAGAATTTTGAAATTTTTTCTGAAGCCTATTCAATGGTGGTGGTTGAGTATGTAGATGAAGTGGACCCGGCGGAACTTATGCAAGTAGGTATTAATGCTATATTCAATTATTTAGATCCCTATACCAATTTTTTTGATGTAGCTAGTAACGAGCGTGCCGAGATACTAGGCCGTAGTAAATATGCGGGAATAGGACTTAGTTTGGATGTGAAAAATGGGAAAGCCCTAGTTGTTCAAATAATTGACGGTAGTCCCGCGCAAAGAGCAGGCATTCGCATTGGTGATGAAATCACCTCCATCGATGGCTTAGGTACTAGTCTGTTAGAACCTGAAGAAATGCAAAATTTATTAATGGGAGAAATGGGTTCTAAGGTTCGCTTGGTCATTAAAACTGCAAATAATCAAAGCTCTGAGTTACTCATCGGTAGAGCGAATTTGGAGCCAAAAAGTCTTAGTTATGGAGCGATAATAAATACCAATGCCCATGTGGTACTTGAGTATGAGCTTGGGCAAGAAAAACTAGAACAGGTAGACTCTTCTCAAGTTGATCGGCCAAACGGAATTGCTTACCTGAAAATAGATGAATTTGGGCAAGGCGTTAATGCCGAGTTTAGGAAATCATTGGAAGCGTTGATGAGCGAAGGAAAGGTTGAAGGACTCATTTTAGACCTAAGAGGTAACCCCGGTGGAATCTTACAAGAGTCAGTCCAAATGCTCGATTATATTTTAGAGCCTAATATTGCAGTGGTACAAACGAAAGGAAGATTGGCTGAGTATAATGCGACTTATACTACAAGAGAAGACATGATTTACTCAGGTCCAATTGTCGTACTTATTAATGAAGGCAGCGCAAGCGCAAGTGAAATAGTATCAGGTGTAATACAAGACTTAGATCGAGGTATTATTCTTGGTAAAACAAGTTTTGGGAAGGGTTTGGTGCAAATAGTAAAACCACTTCCTTATAATAATTCAATGAAGTACACGATTTCTCGCTACTACATTCCTTCAGGAAGAAGTATTCAATCCGTTGAATACCTTCATGATAATCAACAATCTACCAGAAGTAGAGGCCTTGACGAATCTGATTACCTAACCCGAAATGGTCGAACCGTTAGGGGTGGCAGAGGTATTGAGCCTGACATTGATATGAATCCAAATTTGCTAAGTAGTTTTCAGTCAGAGTTACTCCGTTTGGGCTTTGTTAGTGATTATATCCAGTCAACTACTATAACCGATGTATCTCAAATAAACAATGAATTCATAAATGATCAGGTAGATTCATTTATTGCAACATTTCAAGCACGTGAAATACAGCAGTGGAAACAGATGGTTCAGCAGGCAGATTCATTAGAATATCAACTAAGGAATATGAATGTTCTAGACTCTAATTTAGAAGAATCAATAAATCGAATTTTCGATGGTATTGATCAGCAGGCAAAACAATTTCTATTGACCAAAAAAGATGAAATTGCCATCCTGTTTAAACTAGAGTATGCACGATTTTATCAGGGAAATAGGGTGTGGAAGAGAAATTCAATCGCTCAAGATTCATTGATATGGAAAGCATTGGAGGTTTTAGACGATGCCGCACTGTACAATGCATATCTAAATTAAAAGATGGGTTTTAAGGCTGATTTACACATTCATACTACCTACTCGGATGGCCGAATTCGTCCTGACGAAATTATTGATTTAGCTCATTCAAAGGGATTGAAGGCTATTTCGATTACAGACCACGATACGATTAAAGGATATTTAGTGGGTGTTGAAGCTTTAAAAAAGAAAGCATATGAACTTGAACTAATACCTGGTGTAGAATTAACTGCCATGTATAAAAATAGGGAGATTCATGTATTGGGGTATTTTTTTGACTCCCAAGATGATGGGCTCTGTACCTATCTAAAAAAATGTTCAATCCAGAGAAGAAATAGAATGAAGGCCATGATTCAATGGTTAAATCAGAAAAACGTAGAGGTTAGTTTTGATGAGGTGCGAGCATCGGCAGGTGATGCTACTTTAGCACGTCCTCATCTTGCCAAAATTTTAGTAGAAAAAAACTATGTACGAACGTCGCTTGAAGCGTTTAAAAAATTTCTCATTCAAGCACATGATGAAACATTAGAACAGTATTTCTTGGAATTACCATCAATTATTTCGTTGGTAAAACAAGCGGGTGGAGCTATTGTTTTGGCACACCCTGCAGCCCACTACACGCAAGTAGAACTAGAGGAAATAAAGGAGATGGGTCTTGATGGGGTAGAGTGTATTCATCCGAGTCATAGTTATGAACAACATGTTTATTTCGTAAAGTGGGCAAAAAAACATCATCTTTTACAGACAGGGGGTAGTGATTATCATGGACATCCCGATTACGGACATACACCCATTGGTACGGTCGCAATCTCCATGTTAGAAGTGCAAAAAATGCGCGGAATGACCAATCGACGAAAACAGATTCTGTAATTTCTTCTTTAATGCTAAAGGGCAAACGGATTGTTGTTTAGCTTCTTATATTACCTCTCAGAAAATAACTACACATTATATCTGATTTGAACGAGCTCAACATTATTTCCGAAAACACCATAGTTAATGGCACTACCATTGGTATTGTTGTATCAAGATGGAATTCAATGATTACAGAAGCCATGTTGAATGGTGCGATTCAGGCCTTAACGGCTAATGGAGTGGCTAATGCGGACATTCGAGTTGTTCGTTGTCCGGGTAGCTATGAGATCCCCTTAACAGCCCAATGGTTACTTGAAGATGACACAATAGATGGTGTTATAGCCTTGGGGGTAGTCATAAGAGGAGGGACGCCTCATTTCGAATATGTATGCGATGCCGTTAATAAGGGTATACTAGAATTAAATCTACGCTACTCAAAACCCGTCGCTTTTGGAGTTTTAACAACTGATAATGTTCAGCAAGCATTAGATAGAACAGGAGATAAAGGCAATAAAGGTGGAGAGGCTGCTTTGGCTCTTTTGGAGATGCTTAATATCAAAGCAAAAATAAACAAGAAGGAAAGTAAATAAACCCTTCATTGAAGGAGTTTTTCTTGAAAAAAGAGCAATAAAACTCTAATTTGCCTGACTATATATATTAAGTAATATAAACCTCTTGAAAGAGCTGAGTCTTACAAAAACCAAACAGACTGATTTAGATAAAAAAAGGCAAAAAACCTTGATTGAGTCTGGTGTAATTCCCGAACACATAGCCATAATTATGGATGGCAATGGAAGATGGGCTCAAAGCAAGGGGAATATTCGTTTATTTGGTCATAAAGTTGGGGTAGATTCTGTTAGAGATATTACAGAAGCATGTGCCCAGCTCGGCGTGCAGTATTTAACTCTTTATGCATTTTCTACAGAGAATTGGGGTAGACCGTCTGCTGAGGTAAGAGGACTTATGCGACTTTTAGTGTCTTCGTTAAGAAAGGAAGCAGATAATCTTCATAGAAATAATATACGATTAGTCACCATTGGACAAATGGACCGTTTTCCAGATGATTGTATAGAAGAGCTTGATGAAGCAATACGTTTAACAGAAAATAATACAGGGCTTCAATTGTGTTTAGCTCTGAGTTATTCAGGTCGATGGGATATTACAGAAGCGGTAAAAAAAATAGCTACCCATGTACAAGAAGGTAGATTAGCACCAAATTTAATCAATGATCAGATGATTAGTGATCATTTGTCTACGGCGGAAATCCCAGATCCTGATTTAATCATTAGAACTTCTGGTGAATATCGGATTAGTAATTTTTTACTCTGGCAGTTGGCATATTCCGAATTGTACATAACCAAACTTTATTGGCCTGATTTTAGAAGAAATGAGCTTTATGAGGCCATACAATCTTTCCAAAAGAGAGACCGTCGCTTTGGTAAAGTTCGAAAAAAAAATAAAGACGAAATCACCCAATAGACTCGTTAAGAGTTAGTATTAGATTGAAAGCAATTACATCATTTATTAAAGGCATGCCAATAAACAAAAGGTTTTTCTGGAAAGATATTTTACAGTTTAGTTCAATTTTACTACTAATCATCTTCCTTACTCCTCTAAAGCCACTCGCACAACAATTACAGATTACAGATCCTACTCTTCAAAACCCCGAAGAATATAGAATTGCACAAGTCTTAGTAGAAGGCAATGAAACCACTCGTGAACAATTTATTATTAACACTAGTGGCTTAGTGGAAGGGAAGATGATTACTCATCCAGGAGATGATATACCAGAAGCCATTAATAGATTATTCCGTGTAGGTTTATTTTCTGATGTCCAGATTTATATTGAGAATCAGACACTCACGAGTTTAAATATTCGAATTGTGGTTATTGAGCAACCCAGGATGCTTGAATACAAAATTGAAGGGGTAAAAAAATCAGAATCTCGTGATTTGGAAGACCTTATTACTTTGGTACAAGGTGCTGCAATAACAGATGCGAGTTTGGAACAGGCTAAAAGAACGATTAACCGCTTTTTTAGGGAAAAGGGTTTTTGGGGAACGGAGGTTTCAACTCGAGTTGAGGCTTCAGATGAGATTGAAAATCGATCAATCCTTTACTTTGAAGTCCAGAAAGGTGAGAAATTAGAAATTAAGGATATACGGTTTGAAGGAACGGAGTTGTTTACCAAGAAAAAGCTTCTCAAAGTTATTAAGCCTATTAAAGAAGACGCTTGGTGGAAATTTCTATCTAAAAAACTTTATAAGAAAGAAGACTTTGATGAAGGGGTCGCTAATCTCATGACTCATTTTCAAGAACAGGGTCATGTGGATGCGCGTATTATTTCCGATAGTCTATGGGTAGATACTTTTGATAAGGGTAAAGAAGGTCATATCCTCTCGTTTTCAATTTATGAAGGACCTCAATACAAAGTTCGTGATATAACTTGGGATGGGAATACGGTATATACCGACGAGCAGCTCTCTCAATCATTAGGCTTTACAAAGGGTGATATTTTTAATCAAACTCTATATGATGAAAATCTAAACTTTAATAAGACCTCTACAGACATCAATAGTTTGTATCAGAATATTGGCTATTTATTCTTTCAAGCTATTCCAACGATTACTAAAGTTGGTGATGACTCATTAGATATTCATTTTGATATATATGAGGATGAAATAGCCACCATTCGAAGAGTGACCTTTTCTGGAAATACCCAAACACACGACGATGTAGTTCGAAGAACATTACGGACCATTCCAGGGGCTACTTATAGTAGAGATGCTATTGTCCGATCAGTTCGTGAGTTAAGTACCTTAGGATTTTTTGATCCGCAGAATATTACCCCAGATGTACAACCCATTCCACAAAATAAAGAGGTGGATGTGTCCTTTCTAGTTGATGAATCAGCTAGTACTAGTAATTTTGAATTTTCTGGTGGATACGGTGGACGTGCGATTGGTGCACTCATTTCCGCACGATTAAACTTTAATAATTTCTCTCTACAACGTGCGCTAGCAGGGGATTTCACTCCTTTTCCTTCTGGAGATGGTCAAAATTTATCACTTGGAGTACAAGTTACAGGTACGGGATTCCAAAGCTATAGTTTTGGTTTTGTTGAGCCTTGGTTAAATGGGAAGCCAACCTCTTTAGGTGTGAACTTATCCTATAATTTTATTCAATACCGAGGCTTTTCTGATAAGAATAAATTGTTTTCATCGTCTGTTTCCATCGGAAAACGATTACGTTGGCCAGACGATTACTTCTCTAGCCGTACGGCCATAGGGTATCAGTTATATGATGTTCAGGGTACAACTTCATTTTTAGCTGCTGGAACTTCATCCATTATATCCTTAAGTCAAGCATTTGAACGAAATTCACTAGATAATTTCATTTCACCAAATACAGGTTCAAAACTTGGCTTGTCAATAGAAGTAGCCCCACCACTACCAGGCTTATCAGAGTATTACAAAATTAAAACAGATTATCAGTACCATATACCTATAGTAGATAAGTTGGTGTTAACCAGTCAGGTAAATTTCGGCTTCATTGGATTTTTCACAGATGATAGAAGAAGTAATTTTCAGCGTTTCTTAGTAGGGGGAACACAGCTACAACAACGTCAGAGCTTCCTTTATGACAATATTGATTTGCGAGGTTACCCAGGAGGTAATGATGGTAGTATTGCTCCTATTATTGATGGTAGGCAAGTTGGTGGCAGGGTATTTAATAAGTACTCCGTAGAGTTGCGATATCCGGCTGTGAGCAACGAGCAATTACAATTGATACCCTACACCTTTTATGATGCGGGTAATGCTTTTAACGATTTCTCCACTTTCGATCCATTCAACGTAAAAAGAGCGGTTGGATTTGGTACCCGATTATACTTGCCAGTACTTGGTTTGGTTGACTTGAGTTATGGTTATCGATTAGATAGTATCGAGGGAACAGATACTTTTGCGGGACAATGGGAATTTTTGTTTAATATTGGGGCACCATTTTAGTCTAATCATATGAAATCATATCTCATTTTTCCGCTAAAGAATATTCTATATATAAGTTTTGCATTTCTCTTTCTTTTGGCTGCAGAACAGTTATACGCCCAAGATCAAAAAATTGGTTACTTCGAGTCTGATATGATTTTGGCACAATTACCAGAGTATGGAGGCATTGAACAGCGTTTACAACTCTTAAGTAGTGGATGGCAAGAAGAAGCACAAGAATTGCTAGATGAGATTACCTTTTTAGAAGAGGACTATGAAGCTAAGCAGATTCTATATACAGATGAGATACGTAAGCAAAAGCAGGATGAAATCACCCAAAAAAAGAAACAGCGACAGACTTTTTTACAACAGAAATTTGGTCCAAACGGTGAATATTTCCAACAGCAGAGTGATTTACTAGAACCTATACAACGAAAGGTTTTTAGTGCTGCCCGTACCGTTGCTATTGAAAAAGGGTATGACTTTATTTTTGACCGCAGTGGAGATATCTATATGATATATGCACGGGCAGAGTTCGATATTACTACTGATATCCTTCTAGAATTAGGAATTGATATTGAAAATTAATATTGACAATCGCATAAATAAGGATAGGCAATTAAAATAAAATTGCGGTATTTTCAAGCACAATTAAACGCACTTATGAAAAATTTACCTTTTTACTCTCTTTTATTAATAATGACGTTTCTTTACTCGGAAGCTCAAGCTCAGGTAAAGATTGGGTATATGAATCCATCGGTTGTATTGGCTCAACTCGAAGAGGTTGCATTTGTTGACCAACAGGTTGAACAACTAGTACAAACTAGAGATCAAGAACTCATGGCCAAAGCTAATGAATTACAAGCTGATTTCGTTGCTTATGAAGAGGCTCGTAGTATGTTAACCGAGGAAGCCAGAGCTGCTAGAGAAGAAAATCTATTAGCTAGAGATCAAGAGTTACAAGAAGAAAGAGAAAATTATCTTAACGAAATCACTCAAAAAAGAGCCCAGTTATTACAACCTATAATCGAAAAAATGGATCGTATTATGTCGGAAGTTGCTCAAGAACGAGGATTAGATCTTGTTCTTAATGAAGCTACTTCATACGGGGATGCCATAATATTTTTTAGTGCCGACAATTTGAACATCACTGAAGAAGTTCTCAATCGTATGCAGGCAGGATCTAGCACTACCGAAAATTAATTTAACTATCATACAATAATTACCATGCGAATATTTAGTATTGCACTTATTTTTATTTTGACCCTTGGTTTTAGCCAGAGCCAACAAGCAGTCGCACAAAGTTCTAATGAGCTTAAAATAGGTTATGTAAATCCACAGTCTATTCTTGCAAACATGCCAGAAATGCGCGCTGTTCAACAGAGACTTCAAAATTTTACAGCTCGAAAACAACAAGAGTTAACGACACTAGAGCAACAATTCCAATCTCAAGTTGCTGAGTATCAGCAAAAAATTGGAGTTATATCACAGGATGCTCAACAACAGGAAGAAGCTAGACTCGGACAACTTCAGCAAGAATTAATTCAAGCGCAAGAAACTGCAGAACAAGAGCTAGCCCAACGTAGAGATGAACTGGTAGGTCCATTACTTGAACAAATAGGCGCTGCTATTGAAGCTGTGGCTAATAAACAAGGTTTATCTTATGTACTCAATACCACGACTTCTGCGGGAGATATGATTATTCTCTATGCTTCAGAAGATTTTAGATCTAAATTCGACATTACCCAATCGGTAATGGAAGAATTAGGCATGTTCAACTAAATGTTTTTAGGGGTCTTAAATGGCCCCTAATTCACTCTTCTCTTTCTATTTTTAATATAATCTTCAAAGATAAAGCCTCCCAAGTTATCTAAACTTGCAAAATAGGCCCGTCCTTTGTTGGCATCCGTCATTTCTCTAACAAAGTGTTGTAGATAAGGGTCTGAAGCTATCATAAACGTAGTGATGGTTATTTTTTCTCTTCTACACTTTACAGCTTCATCTAAAACTTTGTTTACAATTTTTCTGTCAAGTCCAAAACTGTTTTTATAAAGCCTACCATTCTCTATCATGCAAGATGGTTTACCATCAGTTATCATGAAAATCTGTTTGTTTGCAAATTTCTTACGCTGAAGTATATGGCGTGCCACTTCTAAACCTTGTTTGGTATTCGTATGAAATGGTCCAACCTTTAAGTAGGGAAGGTCTTTAACACTTATTTGCCATGCTTCATTACCGAATGCCACAATATCTAGCGTGTCCTTCGAATAACTTCTCATAATAAGTTCGGAAAGAGCCATCGCGACTTTCTTGGCTGGTGTAATTCGGTCTTCGCCATATAATATCATAGAATGGCTTAAATCTATAAGAAGAACGGTTGCAACCTGAGTATGGAAGTCGGTTTCATATACCTGTAAATCGTCCTCATTTAAGTTTAAGGAATCCAAACTACTATGTTTAAGCATATTAATCATCGTGCCTGTGGCATCTAAATTAACGAGCTCTTCATAACCATTCCATGGCCTAGTTTCTGGTTGTCGCTCTGCACCTGAGCCCGAGAAATTAGTTTTATGATCTCCACTACCGCCTTTCTTTAAACTGCTAAAAATTTCATTTAATGATCTCTCTCTTATTCCCTTTTCTGTTTTAGGGGTTATGATCATTTTTGAGGTTTCCGTATCCTGCTCGATGTAACCTCTATCAATGAGGTCTTCTATGAATTCAGCTATGCTGTAGGGCTTATCAAAGTTCTGAGTGATATCATATTCTTTATCCAAGCTAGTCAACCATTTCAATGATTGAGACACATCTCCACTAGCTATGGTTAATAGCTGTTGGAATAAATCATTAAGAGTATCAAATGGGGTTTTTCCTTGGCTTAATGCAACATCTTTCCAATGTGTATATGTATATTCCATACTTGAGTAACCCAATCTTAAATTAGAGTCGTTCCTTATTGGATTTTATTTTATGAGATTTTATGACTTTGCAGCAAAGTAACCATCACCTTAGAAACGATTGAGATATGGATAAAACGAATAAAATGTTAACCTTCGAACAACAATTATGGGCAGAGGGCTTTTCACGGGTGATGGGTTTAGATGAAGTGGGCAGAGGTTGCCTTGCTGGGCCGGTTGTTGCTGCTGGTGTAATACTCAAACCTAACACAACCATAGAAGGGGTTAGAGACAGTAAAAAGTTAAGTGCTTCTGAGCGTCTGAGATTGTCTCAGCTCATCAAGGAGAAAGCTGCTTATTGGACGATTCAGGTTGGTGATGTAGTATTGATAGATAAAATAAACATCCTCTGGGCTAGCTTAGAGACTATGCATGCTTGCGCACTTCAGGTTGAAGCTAAACCAGAATACTTATTGATTGATGGAAATCGATTTGTGACTACTTTATTACCACATCAATGCATAGTGAAGGGAGATGATAAAAGTTTAAGTATAGCTGCTGCTTCGATTCTGGCAAAAGTCTATAGAGATCAAATTATGAACGAACTTCATGGTCACTACCCTGAATTTGGATGGTCTAAAAATGTAGGGTATCCAACCGAAGAACATAAAGATGCTTTGTTAAACTTTGGTTTTACGGAACACCATAGGAAGTCATTTAACTTATCCACTGATAAACCATATAGTAAGTAGTATGCTTTTCGAGCAAGTCCATACACTAACTATAGATACTAAACTCTCGCTTGTAGAGATCCATATTGAGGCATATTGCTAGCATAAGTGTATTCGCTATAAATGCTGAGCCTCCATAGCTTATAAAGGGTAAAGGAATACCTATAACAGGCAGTAATGCCGTAGCACTACCTACATTTATAAAAAAATGCATAAAGTAAACGGAAGCAACACTCAAGGTTACAAGTTGAGCAAAAGGGTGTTTATGATTTATCGACAAATGAAGTAATCGCAATAAAAATATCATAAACACAACAATAAGTATTGAGGCGCCTAAAAAACCAAATTCTTCTCCTACAACACAAAAGATGAAGTCGGTCCACTGTTCCGGTAAAAAGCGAAGTTGAGTTTGGGTACCTTCTAGAAAGCCTTTTCCTAACCATCCTCCAGAACCTATGGCAGTTTTCGCTTGAATCACATTCCAACCAGCACCAGTTGGGTCATAAGATGGGTTAGTAAAAGCAATAATACGGGCTACTTGATGGGGTTGAAGAACATTGGTTAATGCAAATTGCACCGCAGCAACGGTGGCTGTTCCCATAATTAACGATACCAAACTTAGCCATTTAGACTTTTGTAAGAAAAATACGGCTATGGTTAGTAGTACTAGGGCGATAGCCCCATACAACCAATCAAATACAGAGAGATATAGTATAATGGCAGGACTAATCATTAATAACGCGACACCGTACGGTAATCCAGACCAGAATAAAATAATCGGAATTAAGGCGATAAAAATAATAGCCGTACCAAAGTCATTTTGCGCAATAACTAAACCTGTAGGGACTAAAATTATGATAAAACTAACGAGTGCATAGCGTATTTTTTCAGCTGATAAATTTCGTCGTGAAGTCAGATAATTAGCTGCCGCTAAAATCGTGGTTATTTTCATAAACTCACTACTCTGCAATCCAAAACCACCAAATCTAAGCCAACTTTTTGCACCATTTATTTCTTGACCAAAAAACAGCGTATAGATCATCAGAAGCAGTGACAGCCCATATGCCAAGTAGGAAAAATTTTTGAAAATACTTGGATTTATAAACTGAAGTGAAAATAATAATCCTGTAGATAGCCCTACGAAAAAAAGCTGTTTCCAAAAATTATTTTGTATAACGGAAGGTAAAAACTCTGATACAGGACCTTGGGTTGCACTATAGATAGCAATTAAACCTATTAAGCTAAGACCAAACCATAGGAAAACTGTAAACCAATCAAGTTCTTTTTTTATTGATACCATGACTAATCCGTTGTTTGGCCAGAGTCATCCTCTCTGGGTTCCCAATTTTTTACATAGTTGTAGACATAGTTACTGTAGGAACCAGTTAATTGGTATTCAATAACTAACCTAGCTATTGGAGCAGCTGATATAGAGGCAAAGCCGGCATTTTCGAGAAATACAGTAACCACTATTTCTGGAGATTCAAATGGTGCAAAAGAGGTGAACCATCCATGAGAATAACCGTGAGGATTTTGTGCAGTTCCGGTTTTTCCTCCAATGTCAATGACATCATTTTTCACATAGAAACGACCACTACCTTCTTGAACGACACCTTTCATACCTTCTTTTACAATTTCTAAATGCTTTGGATTTACCCATTCAATCTTTTTTGCAGACTTTTTGGAAGGGATAGTAGTGCTATAATTAGTTTCAATCCGTTCCACAAGGTAAGGGTAGACTCGGTAACCATCATTGGCTATAGCGCTGGTCATAGTTGCTACCTGGAGCGGTGAGACCGATATGATTCCTTGCCCAATTCCCAAGTTTATTAAATCTCCTAAACCCCAACGTGATTTTCCAAACCATCGATCTAAAAAGGCGCTGTCTGGCACGATACCTGTTGTCGCACTAGGTAAATCTATTTCCAAATCACTCCCTAACCCGAAATCTTTAACCCGTTCACTCCACTTATTTAAACGCCCACTTGTGGCTATGTCATCCATTAACTTATAAAAGTAAGTGTTAGAGGAGTAGGTAATGGCTTTTACTAAATCATAATCTCCTTTAGGTGCAATATCTCGATAAAGTCTACCTCTTTGATATCCACCTGTATTCTTAATAATGGTTTCAGGTGTTACTAATCCTTCTTCTAAACCAATTATTCCCATTAACGGTTTAAAAGTAGAGCCTGGGGGTTGCCTACTTGAAATGGCCCTGTTAAATAAAGGTCTAGTTGTGTCACTGTTGATGTCAGCCCAATAAGATTGATCTAATCGTCCTGCAAGTCGATCTACTTCATAGTTCGGAGAACTAGCCATAGTTAAAATAGCCCCCGTATTTGGATTCATTACAATAATGGCACCTGTTTTGTTGACTAATAAATCTTCAGCAAACGCTTGTAAATCAGAATCTATCGTAGATATCAAATTAGCGCCTTCAATAGCATTTCTACGCTCGCTTGAGAGGTCAAATGAACCTAATGTTTGGCCATATGCATTCACCCGTTTAAACTCTACGCCAGATTCACCCCTTAAGTCTTCTTGATAGATGAGTTCAAGTCCACTCTTCCCAATTTTGTCGCCCAAATGGATATTCTTATTGGAATTAAAATCTTCACGATCGGCCTCTCGTAGATATCCAAGAATATGTGAGGCATTAACCTTCTGGGTATAATTTCGCTTACTTTCAAGTTGATGGCCAATACCCGGCAGTCTCCAAAGGTTTTGTTGAATTACTGCAAAATGTTCAAAATCAATGTCTGAAATCAGAGGTGAGCTTCTGTACCATGAGTAATTACGAGCTTTTGTCACTTGATCTCTAATGATAGAAACATCAATCTCTAACAAATTAGCGATGAGTGAATTATTAGAAGTATCGTAATTGGCTGGATTAATGGTCAAGGTAAAAATGGGCACATTATCTACCAATAACTCACCCTTTTTATCAAAGATTAAGCCTCTTGGAGGTGAAATAATTTCTTGTCGAATTGAATTACGCTCTCCTTGAAGAGAATACTGCTCGTATTCGATTACCTGAAGAAAAAAAACTCTTCCAAGGACTACAAGGCACAACAAGCCAAAGAGTACTTGCATTACTCTAATAGAAATACGAGTTCTTTGGTTGTTATTTAGTTCACTCATAGCTATTTATAATATATCAAATAGGTTACTAAAGATATGGAAGCGGTATACATTCCACTCAATACAATGAGAGTAAATGGCCACCATCCAGTTGCATAATCGCCTGTTATACTTGCAAATAGATAGAAGGTCAGATTATGAATGAATGCTATGTATAAGCTATATCCAAAAAATTGGCCACTGAATATTTTTGTTTCAAATTTCTGAACCAGGTAATTGTAGAAAAAGATAACCACTGCTGATTTGGACAGTAGGTTCATACCCCATGTATCTAACAGTCCATCCTGAATGATTGCCAAGAAAGCTATAGTATAAATAGTAGCGACTCGACCTTGTAATGGTATAATCCATATTAAGTAGATAAGTAAAGGGTCAAAAGTGACGCCCCAAATACTTAGGTGTTTAAGGACTGTTTGATCTAAAAACAGGATAAACAATCCAACCACCGAATATTTAACCCATTCTAAATTCATTCAAATAGTGCATTAAATTCGGTATTGATAGCTTGTATGGTACTATCGGGTGTAAACAGTACGACATAGGCTTCGGTTACATCAAACAGATTTGAGAAAGGGTGGATTCTTAATTGTTGGGTGTTTGAACCTTCCTGGCTGCGATAGTCTACGACTTTACCAATAGGGATTCCTCTCGGGAATTCATTACCTAATCCAGAGGTCTGAATAACCATTCCTGTGTCGATTTTAACAGTTTTTGGAATAAAATCCATTTGTAAATAACTAGGGTCAGAAGCGTCCCAAGTTATTATACCATTAGCTCTATTAGATTGGATTTGAGCGCTTACTCTAAATAAGGGGTGAGAGTATGGCATTATCTGTGAATATTCAGGGGCAACTAAGAGTGTCTTACCTATAAGACCATCGGAGTTGATTAAAGGCATTCCAACACGAATTTCTTCATTGGTACCCTTATCGATGGTAAAGCTATTATTAATAGTATTTAATTGTTTGGCTACAATCTGAGTAACCTGCAATTTTAAGGGAGTTTTATCTTTTAGCTCAAGTAATGAACGAAGTTCCATATTTTCTTTAGATATGGATCGTAATCTACTAAGTTCATCTTGAAGAAGAATATTCTGCTCTTGTAAATAGGAGTTTGTTTGGAGAGCATTCCTGTATAAACGGAAATTGGAAATAGGCTCCTCTAAAATACTTGCTATGGTTACACTGTACAGCCTTAACTGTTGGATACTTTCTTGATTTCTAGTAAAACCCAGTACTAGAGCAAGAAATAAGACAAGAAATGTATGGATGTAATGTGAAATTCCGTCGGTGTCAAACTGTAAGAATCTCATCGAAAAGTAAAAATTAGGAAATTACAGGCCGGTAATATTCTAGATTTTCAAGAATCATCCCAGTTCCTCGTACAACGGCAGTCAAAGGATCTTCTGCAATATGAACCGGTAGGTCAGTGGTTTCCATAATAAGTTTGTCCAAATTTTTGAGAAGGGCACCACCACCGGTAAGCATAATACCTCGATCTAATATGTCAGCGGATAATTCGGGAGGTGTTTGTTCTAATGACTTTGTAACGGCTTCAACAATTGTATTGATTGATTCAGCCATCGCTTCTCGAGCATCTTTGGAAGTAATGTGACGGGTTCTAGGAACACCATTTACTAAATCTCTACCTTTGGTTATCATCTCCAATTCTTCATCCAATGGTGCAGCAGAACCAATTTCACATTTGATTTTTTCTGCTGTTCGCTCACCGATGAGAAGGTTGTGGTTCCTTCTAAAATAATTAATGATATCATCATTCAATTCATCTCCACCCAAGCGAACAGACTGTGCATAAACAATACCAGAAAGAGATATTACCGCTATTTCTGTAGTGCCTCCTCCAATATCTACTATCATATTACCAACGGGTTCATGGACATCTAGGCCGATACCAATAGCGGCAGCCATTGGTTCATCAACTAAATACACCTCTTTAGCACCGGCATGTTCAGCACTATCTCTAACAGCTCTTCGCTCTACTTCGGTTATTCCGCTAGGTACACAAATAACCATTTGTCGAGTACTAGAGAACCACTTTACTTTAACTTTTTTTATCATGCCTCGAATCATCTGCTCAGCAACCTCAAAATCGGCAATTACGCCATCTCTAAGTGGGCGAATAGTGCGAATTTTTTTGTGAGTTCTCTCGTGCATTAAGCGAGCCTCATGGCCAGTGGCAACAGGAATGTCTTGTTGGTTTAGAGCAACAATACTAGGTTCGTTCAATACAATGCCTTCATTGCGCGCGTAAATCAGTGTGTTAGCCGTTCCTAAATCAATGGCTATGTCAGTGTATAAAAAATCAAAAAAGCCTTTTTTGCCTTGTTTTTTCTTGACTTGGGGAGTGTTTTCGTTGACTAATTCATTCATTAGAAATGCAAATGGAGTATAGATTCTTTAGTAGTAAGAATATGACGCATTTTGCGCAATATTGAAACTTATTTCTCAAAATTTGGCTAAATATTTAATGCCTAAAATGCCTCTTAGATGTAAAGACCATGGTTAAACCGAGTTCATTTGCTTTCTGAATAACTTCTTGATCTCTAACACTGCCGCCAGGTTGAATTACGGCAGTAGCACCTGCCTTAGCAGCAGCCTCAACCCCATCGGAAAAAGGAAAAAAAGCATCCGATGCAATGGCTGAACCTTCAAGGGATAACTGTTCCTTTTTTGCTTTAAATACGGCTATTTCAGATGAGTCGACCCGGCTCGTTTGCCCTGACCCAATCCCTAATGTCTGTTGGTTTTTCGCAAATACGATGGCATTGGATTTGACATGACGAACAATTCTCCATCCAAAGAGCATATCATTCCATTCTTCGGTACTTGGCTTTCGATTACTTACAACTTCGAAGTCGCTCGAATTAATAGGTGCATTGTCCTCATCTTGTTCTAAGAGTCCTCCAAATATGGAACGAAATTGTCTTGAATTTTTATGACTGCCTGAATTGATTTTGATTAATCTTCTGTTCTTTTTTTGTGTCAACAGATCCAACGCTTCTTGGCTAAAATCGGGTGCTAATATGATTTCAGTAAATATTTCATCGATGCTTTGGGCTGTTTCTATATCTAAAGACTTATTTACTATTACAATACCTCCAAAAGGGGATACTGTATCTGTTGAAAAAGCTTTTTTGTAGGCGTCATTTAGGTTTTGGGCAGAGGCTACACCACAGGGAATCGTATGTTTGAAAATTCCACAAGTCGGTTGGTCATCTATAAAGTCTTGATAAAGACGTAAGGCTGAATCTATATCTAAGTAGTTATTATAACTAAGTGCTTTACCATGAAAACAATCAATGAATTCATTTTGGTGGCCATATACGCGTGCATTTTGGTGTGGATTTTCACCATATCTGAGTTCATCTTTTAGAGGTAATGTAAGCGTAAATGTAGATAAATCTTTTGGTTCACCCTTATCAGAATGATCAGTATGGTCTAGAGATTGGAAATAGCTGTTGATTGAATCCTCATACTCAGCCGTGTGTTTAAAAGCTGCTTTAGCAAGTTGTAATCTTGTAGCATAACTGATTGCTTTACTAACGTCTAATTCATTCTGAAAATCATCGTACTGAGAAGGACTACTCAAAATGCAAACATGGGCGAAATTTTTAGCTGCGGCACGAACCATCGTTGGACCACCTATATCGATATATTCCGTGGCCTCTGCAATACTTACGCCCTCTTTAGCTACCGTTTGGGAGAAAGGGTAGAGATTTACAACAACTAGCTCAATGGCTTGAATGTCTAATTCTACTAGGGCGTCTACATCGGGTTGATGTGAAGTTCTAGCTAAAATACCACCGTGAATTTTATGTAAAGTCTTAACGCGTCCATCGAGACACTCTGGGAAATGAGTAACTTCACTTACTTCTTTAACAGGGATACCCGCTTCTGAAATTGTTTTAAATGT
>RFPJ01000050.1 GCA_009926145.1 Bacteroidota bacterium | reverse complement strand
CATATGAAAGTGTGGTAGAGTTTATGTTGAAAGGTACGGGATTTGCGAATTTCTCGGAGTCCAATCCATAAAAATAAACTTCAGCAGCACCCTTACTAAGATTGATTTCCTGCATAGTTCGAACCCGAGTGGCCAGTGCAAATGCGGCTTTCTTGGTTCTCTTTGAAAAGCCAAATGGCACTATGTCATTGGTAAAGCTAATATCGCGTGTATTACTCGAGCTACTTCCGAACCAGGCATCCAACATATCTTCTCTTGTTTGACCTTCGATAGTTAGACCCTTGGTTAAGTATTCATTATATACATTGATATTAAGTAGGGAACCTCCGGCATGAACTCCAAGCCCCCCTAATAAACCAACTTGTGTAGATGGGACTCTACCATCGTTTAACATGAGATTGGCTGGATTTAAAAAATTGGCATGGTATCCATCGATAACAGCAACACCGCCACCGCCCATACCAAGTGTCATAGAATTATAGTGCTTATTCTGCGCTTGCGCATCTAGCGTTTGAACAAAGAGAATAAGTAAAGCTAATGTGATTAAACGTTTCATTATAATATCTCCTTAGTTACCACCAACTGTTGTTTCCATTTCCAAACTAACCGAAATGCTTAAGCTGATATAATCGGTTGTTTTAATTTTTACCTCTTCATTATTTGAAGAGTTTAGCCGTGCAGAGATGACTACAGATTTTGTTTTATGTAGTTCGTCAAATTGCGCTTTACTTAATGATAAGATCGTAGATGAAATAGCCGGCGTACTAACATATCGGGTTACAGCATCGACACCTGCTGCATTCAACTGTATAGGATCTTCATTGGTTAATGGAATGGTCGTGATGGTTGAATTAGAAGCATCTAAAAACTCTAAATCTAAACCAAAGCCAAGTGGTAATCCATTTTCATAATTGATAATTACCTGACCTCCTTTAATAGTTAGTCCACCCTCATCATCAGGGCTTGGAAGATTTTCAAGGGCATCCGTTTCAGTGGTATCCGAAAAAGTAGCGGCCGTTGTCGTTTGAAAAGCTAACGGTAAATCTACCGCGAACGATGGGCTAAACTCTAGGGGTGTTGAAATGGTGGCTGCCTCACCATCCTCATTGATAATAGCCTTTCCAATGAACCGTATCTCATTGGGTAGATTGTTCAAGAAATCAACTACAGTTGAGTTATCACCATTGAATTCAATACTACTTGTGAGGGTTTGGCCACTTGGTGGAGTATCCAAGCTGAATTTAATGAGTTGATCTGTTCCGAGTGCTTCCCCATTTTTCAACAGTCCAGAGATGTTATCGGAATCCAATACCTGCTTGTCCGAACCATTTATGCCCGTAAGAAAGAATTCTTCTCCATCTCCATCCACGCCCATTATAGCCGCATATATGGTAGTTGGTATTCCAATATTGCTGGTATAATCAATAGAAAGTTTTGCTCGGGTAAATTCAAGACCATCTAATTGTTTAGATAAATCTTCAAGACCGTCAATTTCAGTGAGCTCTGTTTCGGCATCATTCATGATATCAATGATTTCAACTCCATTGAGAGGATCATCATCTCCTAGTAAAACAGTTTGGGGTTTAACCTCGCCAAAAGCCTCTGCAATTTTTAGGTTTTCAATGGCCACGCTTGAACTAATAGACATGGTCTCACTAATAACACGGTTTTGGTCCCCGGGTGCTGCATCTTGGGTATTCTCCGTTACGGCACGAGTGGTATAGGTCACCTCATTATTAAGAGCATAGAGTCGATAACCAGATAAATCAATGGATTGTGCGATAGATTCAGCGCTTCTTAGTACTTTCGTTGCATCCTTATATTCTATTACTAAGCTGTCACCTAGTCCATAGGGTTCTTTTCTAATGGTGGGGAATGAGATGACCAATTCTTCAATGGTTAAATCTAGTCCATTCACTATGGGGGCAATTTCAATACTCCCAGAAGCTAATTCCACATAGTGATCAGCCGAAGTAAACTGAAACTCAGTGGCATCAAAACTCGAAGTACTGGTAGTAGAGAAATCCTGAGCTTCCAAAGCAGCTACCACTTCCGATGCCACTAAATCAACCCCATTTATGGCCTGAACAATAAGAGCGGTGGGTACTGCTGAAGTATTCTGAGTATTCCAAGACATGCTAACATCTATGTTGATATCACTGAGCACATCACCGGGATTAAAAGATAAAGTAGCGGTCCGATCAGTGCCTGCATTGAATGATGTAACCGTAGTAGTGCTAACGTCAGTATCACCTGATTTTAGGGTCAAGTTTAATTGATTGATATTAAAGCCTAGATCATTGGTTAAATCTACTAAAATGGCTCCACGCTTAATGGTGGCACTAGAGAAGAAATCAGTGTTAGCACCTACTGCTATGTTAACAATAGGTGAGGTCGCCCCAAATAATGGTGTCCCTATCGGTACAACCGCCGGATTTAAACCCGTTAAATCCTGAAAATTAGCCTCACCCAAAGCTCCATTACCCGATGAAAAACTTCCTAAACTCAGCTCACCAACCTCTGCACTAAATTCTGTACCTTCAGCACTTATTTCAGGTATTGCATCGTTCAAATCTCCAAAATCAAAACTCTCGGTTTTACTAATGGTTAAAAAACCAGCATCTGGCCCACTTTGTGTTACAGTGAATACGGAATCAAATTCTGCCTTGGTGGTGTCGATGAGAACTTCCACATCCCCACCCCCTCCAAGAAACTGTAGGGTCTTATTGGTAAGAAGAGGGGCTTCTATTTTTTGCGAGGTAGTAAAATCAGGTTGCTGTGGAGTTTCACAAGCAATTAATGCCAGAATCATAACCCCGAAACCTATTCCCACTTTTAGTGTCTTCATAGTGTGTGATTAGTTGTAGATTTAGTGCAATATACTTGAATTTAATATATAGACCACTACCCATATGGGTAGTTTTCAATATTTCAAAATATGCGGAGAGGGAGGGATTCGAACCCTCGGTACCCCTGTGGGGGCACACACGCTTTCCAGGCGAGCCCGTTCGACCGCTCCGGCACCTCTCCAAAAGGTGCTCAAATATACACTCTTTATGCTCTACTCACAATTTAGAAACCAAAAAGAAATAACTCCGTTTTCTGAGTTTTAACCGGTAATCCATCCTTATAGGCAGGTGTATATTCCCATAATATTGCGGCCTCCATTATAGATTCCAAAATACCAAAGCCAATGCTTTTAATTTGAACTTCGGAACCACTAGCATCCGTCTGCATGATTGATGATATATAGGCCTCTTCCACTCTTCCAGTGACGCCAATAGTCATTTCTACTGACACTGTTAGTTTCAAATCGGTAGCCAATGCAGCATTACTAAAACTTGGTTCCACAATTTTCTTAGTCCTAGGCCTACGATCTGGATCACCTGTAATGGCCTGCTTATCTCCCAACCAGCCCGTGCTACCATCTCGCGCTTGTTCAATTTCTTCAAGCAGTAAATTAGGTTCCTCAATCGTAATAAAATCTTCCTCAATGATTATATATTCAGGTGCAAGTGCGGGAATGATAGGCTTTGGAGGTGCTGCGGCCCCTATATTTTGCTTGGTGATAATCATAGGCTCTAAGACAAATTCTTCCCTTGGCACCCATGAATCAACGCTACTTTCCAAATCTTTAGGATTATATGGCCACTTAAATAGAACAATGGCAACCAACTGGGCCAATACCAATCCGGCCATCACAATCAGATGATAAGCCGACTTGTAGTCCTGCCATTGCCTATGGTTTATATGAGGCCATTTCATAAGTAAAACTACTATTTCTATATACTACTTAATAGTACTCTTTTCTAGAAGCTCCTTTTCCCTTGCCATTTCATTAAAAACATAATCCTTTAGCTCACTCATTGAACCAAAGCCATTAATTGGAATCACGGGCAACACCTTTACTTTCAATTCAGCTCTCGGATTGAAAACAGAACTCCCCGGTCGTAATGCTTCAAATGCACCTTCGACTATCATAGGTTGAATATCAAAACCATGTTCTAATGCCAACAAAAATGCTCCGTTTTTGAATGGCTGAAGCTGTCCATTTACTGAGCGGGTACCCTCTGGAAATAACATTACAGGAACTCCCGATCTCAAAGGCTTTACCAGTCGTTCTAGTTTTTTTATAGCCGAACGTTTGGATCTATTAATCGTAAGCTGCCCGGTAAGTTTAACCATCCATCCCATGACGGGTATATAGGTCATGCTGTGCTTCACTACCCACTTCATTCGAATGGGTAGTTGATAAATCAAAGGGATGTCAACAAAACTCTCATGATTGGAGACAAATATAGTAGGTTTATCCTTCTGTATAAGCTCAGCCCCTTCTATATGTATCTTCCAAGCAGGCCAAGGATGCACCATAAACCAAGCCATCCATCCCAACTCTCTATTTGTAATTTTCCGGTAGGGATCGAACCAAAAAGTCAGTACAAACGTGATCGAAATCAGAATGAAAAAAAACAGGAATAGAAGGACATAAAAACTCCACATATATACCGTGAATATTCGTGCTCCCATAAATCCCCTACATGCTTAATGCTTTTCTGATGAATCCACCGTTAGCTTCTAACTTAGCCTCCGCTTCTTCCTTATTTGTATTTGTAAGCGCCATTACCAGAGCCGTTTTAACATGGCCATTTGCAGCATCTAATACCTGCGTTGCCGATATATAATCCAAGGAAGTAAAGGTCATGAGTATTCTTTTTGCACGTTCAACCAATTTTGCATTGGTCAGCATTAAATCGACCATCACATTTTCATATACCTTACCCTGTCTAATCATCGCTCCAGTTGTAATCATGTTAAGAATCATTTTCTGAGCCGTTGCACTTTTCATTCGAGTACTTCCCATAATAACCTCGGGCCCGACGGGCACATCGATAATCGCATCTGAAATAAGATTTAATTGTTCTCTTGGCACCGTAGTAACAAAGATTGTTTTACAACCTATTTCCCTGGCCCTTTTAATAGCACCATGCACATAAGGTGTTCGGCCGCTAGCAGCAATTCCACAAATAACATCTGTGGCATTGGGCTCAAGTTTATTTAAATCAGCAGCTCCTAATTCTTCCGAATCTTCAGCTCGTTCCTGTGCTACAAACATGGCGGCCTCACCCCCCGCTATAAATCCCTGTACTTGTTCGGGTTGAGTCCCAAATGTGGGAGGGCATTCAGCCGCATCCAAGACACCTAATCGACCACTAGTCCCCGCACCAAAGTATAGTAAGCGGCCACCAACGGCTAATGATTGTGCCACCCAATCAATAGCTTGAGCTATCTCGGGTAGTCGATTCGAAACCGCATCGGCTACTTTTTTGTCTTCATCATTAATTTTTTTAGCAATAGTAAGTGCATCTGCTAAATCGATATCCAAGGTATCTGGATTACGTTGCTCGGTGTTTAGTTTATTGAGTTGATTAAATAGGTGTTGGTCCATTATTTGATTATGAATTTCGGCGAGCCGACCACCATTGGCGGCTTGAATCTTGTTGTTCGGTAAGTGTATTGGAAGAATTCGAATGCTGAATTTGTTCACTGAGTAAGGCAGAAAGTGAAGCCATCATAATCGTTTCCGTATCGTTTGGCTCAGCATCAATAAGCGTGTCTAAAACACCCTCTTGCAAATCTTTTTCAAAATACTGAGAAACAAAATGAGTATCGTACTTACCCGAAGTAAAAGCGGGATGATTAAGACTGTATTCACAAAAAGGAATGGTCGTTGTACAGCCTATAATTTCATATTCTGCCAGTGCCACCTTCATACGAGCGATGGCCTCTTCTCGATCAGAACCATGCACACTTAATTTCGATATCATTGGATCATAGTAGATAGGAACCACGGCACCTTCTTCTATTCCACTATCTACTCGTACTCCTTGCCCAGAGGGTATGCGATGTTTATAAAGACTACCAATATCGGGTAGAAAACCTTCAAAGGGATTTTCCGCGTAAATTCGACACTCTATGGCATGACCTTTCATTTCAATATCGGATTGCGCAATGGTTAATGGCCTACCTTGAGCGACTAAAATTTGCATTTCAACCAAATCCAAACCCGTAATCATTTCCGTGACAGGATGCTCGACTTGCAATCGGGTGTTCATCTCTAGAAAATAATAATTGAGATGACGGTCCACTAAAAACTCAACGGTTCCAACCCCTGTATAGTCACAAGCTTTTGCAATTTCAAGAGCAGCACTCGTCATCTGTGTTCTCAAATCTTCAGTCAAAATAGAACATGGGGCCTCTTCAATCACTTTTTGGTGACGCCGTTGGACCGAACATTCCCTATCGTAAAGGTGTAGATAATGGTCATGATTGTCGGCCAGTACCTGTATTTCTACGTGTCGCGGATTTTCTAAATACTTTTCAATGTAGACTCTCGAATCACCAAAGGCACTTGCCGCCTCAGAGGCTGCCGTTTTAACCGCCGCTCGTAGCTCCAATTCCTCACGAACTATCCTCATACCCTTTCCACCACCACCTGCGGCCGCTTTGATCAAAATAGGATATCCTATCGATTGTGCTATGCCTTCTAAATCATTCTTTTCACTAACCGGTTCAACCAATCCTGGTGGAAATGGAATCCCGAGAGATTCCACCATTTCTCTGGCCTTCATCTTATCTCCCATCAATTCAATGGCTTGAGGACTTGGACCTATAAATATGATATTTGCATCACTACATCGTCTTGCAAACTCAGCATTTTCACTTAAAAAACCATAACCGGGATGAATGGCATCGGCTCCAGTTTCATTTGCAGCCTCAAGTATACGATCCATCATCAAATAACTTTCAGCAGACGGTGATGCTCCAATATAGACGGACTCATCAGCCATACTTACATGAGGTGCATAGGTGTCAGCATCGCTATACACACTAACCGTTGATATACCCATTTTTTTACAGGTACGTATTATTCGAACCGCGATCTCACCTCTGTTAGCAACTAATATTTTTTGTATATCACGCATAGTCATTCAACCCGAATAGTTGAAATTAAATCGTCTGAACTAGTGCTATCAAGATACTAAAGAATCGCCTCAGATTTTAGTGCGATTCTATGTTTACGAAGCTCGGTTTAGCTTGTAAATTATTTGAGGTAGGATACTAAGTTTTTCGTAGCGACTAAGAAAGGCCCGTTGAGAGAAAACGTCGTATTCATTTTCCTCAATTTTATCGAGGATTTTCGCATAATTAAAGCGTGCTAGGTACACAGGAAGACGTGCATTCCGATCCAACAGTTCAATACCTTTTTCAGCACGTTCATAATAATCCCGAGCTCTTTTAATCTGGTACTTCATAAACTCTATAAAACGGTCGTCCATCCGTTTGAGTAATATATCCTGCTCAGTCAAACCAAATGCGAGTAATTCATCATGAGCTAAATAAATTCTGTTACGTTCAACATCCTCTCCTACATCACGCAAAATATTGGTTAACTGCATGGCAATACCTAAGTCGGCAGCATAATTCATAGCTTGTTCATCACTGTAACCGAAGACCGGAGTCGTCATTAAACCAACAACAGAGGCTACCTTGAACGAATAATCATAAATCTCTTTGAAGTTAGAATAACGCCGCTTATGCAAGTCTTGCTCCACCCCATCTATGAGCATGAGGGGCAATTCTAATGGGATATCGTAATGTAAGAATGTATCCGCAAACGCTTTAAAGATAGGATCTTCGGGTTGAAATGTTCCCTCGTAAATCCCCTCCACTTTGTCCCGCAACGCATCTAAATGGTTCGATAGTTCACCATTTGGAACACAATCGTTATTAATAAGATCAATATTGTCATCTACTAAATTATCGATATAGCGACAGTAACCGTAGATAGCGAATATCCCTCTTTGTTTCTCATTGGGTAGAAAGCGGGTGGCCAAATAAAAGGTTTTTGCATAGTGCCGAGTAATAGCTCTACAATGAGAATAGGCTGGCTTCAAAAGGTCGTTTTGCATTTCATCAATGACGGATCGATGAAAAGAAGTACGCTCATATAGCGGACGAATAAAATCGACTGGATATTTTATAAGTGTACTCATATATCCTACAAGTAGTATGCGCCACAAATAGTTCCATTGTTATTAAAATATTTAATCTTTGATTATTCGTAACATATCAAGCTAAAGTTTAGTATATTCAGCTTAAGTATTGTTAATTAATGCAACGATAAGTATATGGCTAAAAAAATTATGCCAATACTATCATTTACTTATATAAAATAACCCTCAAGCAGGTTCTGTAAAATTTAAATCAAGTTTCTTCTGTTCTTTTACGAACTCCAAACTTTTTCCACACCTCACTTCCATGAACAAAAAAGTCACCATCTACGATGTAGCAAAACGTGCTGATGTTGCCATCTCAACTGTATCTAGAGTTTTGAATGGTTCTTTAAATGTTTCTGAAAAAACAAAGGAACGGGTTGAAGAAGCCATCAAGACACTAAACTTCCGCCCACAAGTAAACGCTAGAAAACTGGCGAGTAAAGAGCCTCAAATGCTAGCCGTAGCTGTACCATCATTTACCACACCTTTTTTTAATGAGGTACTTAAAGGGGTTAAAGATGAGTTAAAGAAAACCGATTTAGACATTATCTTATATAACACTGGCTCTAAAGATCCTGAAGTAGCCGTTACTAATTTCTTCGATAGGGGCTCTGCTGATGCAGTAATTCTTATTTCTATCGATGTAAGTGAAACCGTTCATCAGCATTTACAAAGTAGCGGAATACCTGTGGTCTTGGTTA
>RFPJ01000049.1 GCA_009926145.1 Bacteroidota bacterium | reverse complement strand
TTTATGAAAGTCCTACCTGCTTACCTTTGGTAAGAAATCTTATAGCACAATCATATGAAAAAATATAATGTATACGGAGTGGGGAATGCTCTCGTAGACCTGGAATGCAAGGTGAATGAGCAATTCATAATTGATCAGCAAGTGGCCAAAGGACTTATGACCTTGGTAGATGAGGAGACTCAGGATCGCTTATTGCAAGCCATGGAGGATCACAATTACGAGCGAAAATCAGGAGGTTCTGCAGCCAATACCATGATTGCATTGAGTCAACTTGGTGGTAAAGCATTTTATTCCTGTAAGGTTGCAAACGATGAATTTGGCGATTTCTATTTGAGGGATCTGTCTGAAGCGGGGGTAGATACCAATTTAGATGGGCAAAGTAGAGAAAGTGGAAAAACAGGAAAATGCCTAGTGATGGTGACTGAAGATTCTGATAGAACCATGAATACTTTTTTAGGGATTTCTTCGGGTCTTTCCGTTTCCGAATTATCACCTCTAGCCATTCAAGCCTCCGAATATGTGTATGTAGAAGGGTATCTAGTAGCCACCGAGCATGGTTATGAAGCGATGGACAAATGTTTTAGTTTAGCTGAAGAAAATGGGGCAAAGACCTCCATTACTCTTTCGGATCCATCCATTGTACAAGCTTTTCGTCCAAAATTTGAATCTTTGATAGGGGCATCTGTAGACCTGTTATTTTGTAATGAAGATGAAGCCAAAGCCTACACGGGGATGTCTAGCCTACTTGAAGCAAGGGAAGCCTTAAAAAAGGATGCCAAGCGATTCGTTATTACCCTAGGTAAGAATGGAGCCATGATTTTTGATGGTGAGACGTTTATTGATATAGAACCTCATCCCGTAAAAGCAGTTGATTCTAATGGAGCTGGCGATATGTTTGCGGGTGCCTATTTATATGGAATCACTCATGGTATGGGTGCCGCTGCCTCAGGTAAATTAGCAACCAAAGCGGCCTCGAAAGTAGTAGGGCAATATGGTCCAAGATTATCTTGGAGAGATATGCAGGAGTTGCTATGAGCTCGCTTATTTTAGCTTCTAGGAATCCTCATAAAATTATAGAATTACAGGATTTATTAACGGGCACATCTCTACGAGTTTTGTCCGCATTGGACTTTGATAACCTTGAAGAGGTGGAAGAAGATGCCCTTACCTTAGAAGGAAATGCCTTGAAAAAGGCAAGATATACGGCATTGGCGACTGGAATGCCATGCTTAGCAGATGACACGGGCTTAGAAGTAAACGCCTTGAATGGAGCACCTGGAGTGTATTCTGCTCGATATGCCGGTCCCCATGCAAGCTATGAGGATAATGTCGAAAAATTACTTTCGGAATTGGCGGATAAAGAGCTTCGAACGGCCCAATTTAGAACGGTAATTGCCTTTGTAGATGGTACAAATGAGTGGCTATTTGAAGGAATATGTAAAGGGATTATTTCAGATAAACAGATCGGTAGTGGAGGTTTTGGATACGATCCAATATTTATACCTGATCAGTATACAAAAACCTTTGCCGAGTTAGATTCTAAGGAAAAGAATCAAATTAGTCATAGAGGTTTAGCCATGAAAAAAGCCGTTGAATTTCTAGAAAAGTGGGCCTAACTAATGGGTTTTAGTGCGATTGATTATGCTGTTTGGGTCGTCTATATGATTGGTGTTGCCTATTTTGGTTTACGAGCATCTGGAAATCAAAATAGTGCTAAAGATTATTTCTTGGGGGGAAGTGGGTTGCCTTGGTGGGCCGTTTTATTTTCCGTTGTAGCTACGGAAACCTCCACTTTAACGTTCATCAGTATTCCTGCTGTTGCCTATGGTGGAAACCTAACCTTTTTACAGATTACCATAGGATACTTTATTGGGCGAGTGATTGTGGCACTTATTTTTTTGCCTCGTTACTTTGAAGGAGAAATGTTCACGGCCTATACATTTTTAGAGAGAAGGTTTGGACCTTCTATGCGAAATGCCACGAGCATAACTTTTATGTTCACTCGCCTGCTAGCCGACGGTGTTAGGTTATTTGCTACAGCTATTCCTTTAGCCGTATTACTACGCTTAGGGGGTGCTTTTCCGGAGATGGGTGATTTTGAGCTCTACGGCCTATCTATTTTAGTGATTACATTCATCACGCTTATCTATACTTTTTTGGGGGGTATAAAGGCGGTTGTATGGATGGATGTGGTTCAACTGGGAGTATATCTGGGTGGGGCTATTATTGCCGCTGTCTTGCTCATGAATAATTTGCCCGATGGATGGTCTGGCTTCGAAACATTGGTGGTAGATTCGGGAAAGACCCAGTGGTTTGATTGGGGTTGGAAGGGTGATTGGAAAGCATTTCTATCACAACCCTATACTTTTGTGATTGCATTAATTGGTGGAGCAGTATTTTCATTGGCTTCTCATGGCACGGATCATCTATTGGTACAACGTCTTTTGGCCACCGGTTCCTTGAAATCTGGTCAAAAAGCGTTGATTGGTAGTGGCATCATTGTCATTATTCAATTTTCCATGTTTCTTTTTATTGGTCTTCTACTCTATACCTTTTATGAAGCTGCGAGTATAGAGTCCTTAGGCCTGTCTACTCAAGATGAAATTTTTGCTAAGTATATTGTTGAACAAATGCCGGCGGGTATTTCCGGTTTAATTGTTGCCGCACTATTTGCAGCGGCTATGAGTAGTTTAAGCTCATCGCTAAATGCACTGGCATCCACCACACTTTATGACATTTACTTACCCTATCAGAAACGGGTATTAACTACTCTACAGGAGCTTAAAATTTCCAGAGTTATTACTCTTGTATGGGGAGCCGTACTTAGTATATCGGCACTCTTTTTTGCCTCATTACAATTAAAATCAGGAGAACGACCTACCGTAGTAGAATTAGGACTAGGGATTGCATCCTATACATATGGTGGACTTTTAGGAGCATTTTTGTTGGGAATGCTTAGCAATAAAGCTAAAACAAAACATGCTTTAGTTGGATTTTTTGTTGGACTCGGCTCACTACTTTTTATGGTGAACGGTCCCGTCCAAAATCTTTTACCTGGTGAACCGTTGGAATTGGCTTGGCCATTATATACAGCTGTGGGAGCTCTGATTGTGGTGATAACAGGTCAAGTATTAGCCCTTTTCTCAGAATACAAAGTTAGTAGGTAATACGTTATTTCTTGCTAGTATATTAACGAAGAATAGTTTCGCTTCTTTTTGGACCGGTTGAAATAATCTTGAAAGCAACGCCAATATATTCTTCAATGAAGGCAATATATTCTTTGGCTGCTTCCGGTAATTCTTCCCATTGGGTCATTCCTGAAATGTCTTTATCCCAACCTTTTAATTCGGTATACACAGGCTCTACCGATTCCAATTTCTTAAGTGCTAAGGGGAAAACTGTGGTTTCTTCCCCTTCAACCCGATAAGAAGTACATACTTTAATGGTATCAAACCCATCCATTACATCCATTTTGGTTAGGGTAAGTTCATTTAGACCATTAATTCGGCAAGCATATTTCAAGGCAACAAGATCTAACCATCCACATCTACGAGGTCTGCCTGTCGTTGCGCCAAACTCATGTCCTTTTTTCCGTAATAACTCACCGGTTTCATCTAATAGCTCGCTTGGGAAGGGACCATTTCCAACTCGGGTACAATAGGCTTTGGTAATTCCCATGGCATTTGATAGTGCTAGGGGTGGAATACCACTTCCGGTACAAGCACCTCCTGAGGTAGGGGATGAAGAAGTTACATAAGGATAGGTTCCATGATCTACATCGAGTAAACAACCCTGAGCACCTTCAAGCAGAATATGATCTCCCCGTTCTACAGCCTCATGTAACATATGAGTGGTATTGCAAATGTAGGGTCGTAGTTTTTCAATAGCTTCATCTAGCTCTAGAATGAGTGTATGCGCATCTATTATAGGCTCTCTATATAAATTTTCAAGTGCGCGATTGATGTCCTCTATATTTTGAATCAGCTTACTATGAAGTACTTCTGCATCTAGCAAATCAATCATTCGAATACCAATTCTTGCCACTTTGCTCACGTAAGCCGGACCTATACCCCTACCGGTAGTACCGATAGCCTGAGCTCCTTTACTTTTCTCTTTCATCCGATCCAAGATCTTGTGATAGGGAAGGATAACATGAGCGGTTTCAGATATGAAGAATCGGTCTTCAAGTGAAAACCCCATCTGATGAACTTGATCGATTTCTTCAAGAAGGGCTAAGGGATCAATAACAACTCCATTACCAATGATACAAATACCCTCACCATTAAAAATCCCTGAAGGAATTAAGTGAAGCACTACTTCTTTGTCATCAAACTTTAGGGTGTGGCCTGCATTTGCCCCGCCTTGAAAGCGTACAATGTACTGGGAATCTTTACTTAGTAAATCAACTATTTTTCCTTTTCCTTCATCACCCCACTGGGCACCTATTACAACTCTTGTAGACATGTATGAATTAATTAATTTGGTCAAAAAAAAAGGGGTGCAATAAGCTACACCCCTTTAATTATATAAATGAGGGTAGTTTTATTCTGTTTCTTTATAAGAATCTACCGCATCGTCCACAGAACGAAAATGCTTGAAAACAGTGATTAGCTTAGTGACTACCAACAAACTTTCAATTTTGTCTGTAGCATTAGCGATACGTAAATCGCCTCCTGCTTTTCTCATAGTAGTCAAACCACCTATAAGCATTCCCAGTCCTGAGGAATTCATGAATTTTACCTTCGACAGATTGACAATAATGTTGGTTTTGTCGGCATCGATTAAGGCATGTAATTCTTCATTTAAACTGACCGCATCCGGTCCTCCCATAACATTGCCTTTAAATTCAATGACAACGCAATTGTATCGTTCTGATGTTTGAAAACTCATGATTAATTGGTTTTATTTTTTTTGTTTTGTGTCCAGTTCAAGCACTAAAGGGCTTGCCACAAAGAGTGAACTATAGGTTCCAAGAACCACACCTATAATAAGTGCAAAAGACAAACCTTTCAAGACTTCGCCTCCAAATATAAACAATATGGACACCACAAAGAAAGTAGTAACTGAAGTAATTACTGTTCTACTGAGGGTATCGTTTAGACTTTTATTGAACATTTCAATGGTGTCCATGCCCTTATGTACCAGTCTGTTTTCTCGTATTCTGTCGAAAACAACCACGGTATCATTAAGAGAATAACCAACAATCGTTAGAAATGCTGCAATGAGGTTTTGGTCGATAAGTAAGTTGAATGAAACGATATCACTGAGTAAGGTAAAAATACCCAGGGTAATCACTACATCGTGTATTAGTGCCGCAACCGCACCGGCTGAAAATGTCCATTTACGAAAGCGTATTAATATGTAAATGAATATGATAACGATAGCATAGATTACCGATTGGGCCGCAGCACTTTTTAGGTCTTCGGCAAAGCGAGGTCCAATAGAATCGCTCTTTTCCATGCTAAAGTTATAACCCTCTAAGTTTGTAGCAATGGCGGTTTCAATTAACGATTGTACTTCATCAGTGGTCGCTTCGTTATCGGTACGAATGAGTATTTCACTCTCAGAGCCAAATAGTTTTACCTCAGGTGAGGAACCTAATGGATCGGTTAAGAAGGATCGAACCTGTTGAGTATTTACTGGGGCATCAAAAGCGTATACGAATTCTTTACCCCCTCTAAAGTCGATTCCATATTGAAGTCCCTTAGTAAAAATAATTGCTAGAGAAGCAAAGAATAGTACGCTAGATAGCGCGTAGGCAATTTTTCTTTTGCCTAAAAAATCAAATGTTGGTGTTTCAAACCATCTCATGGTAATTACCTTTTGTTAAATATTTTTGGATTAACCGAAGTTTACAGCGTCGGCATTTGTTCGGGTTAAATAATCAATGACCACTCGTGTAATTACAATGGCACTGAATAATGAACAGGCGATACCTGCCAAAAGTGTTACGGCAAAACCTTTAATAGGGCCCACACCAAAACTCATAAGGATTAGAGCTACAAATCCCGTAGTTACGTTAGCATCTATAATAGCACTCATGGCATTTGAATAACCCGAGGAGATAGCTGCTTTCATAGTTTTTCCACCACGTTGCTCTTCTCGAATCCTATCAAATATCAATACGTTGGCATCTACCGCCATACCAATGGTTAGTACGATACCCGCCATGCCCGGTAAGGTAAGGGTGGCTTTAAAACCGGCCAAAATACCCAAAATGAAAATTATGTTGAGTAGCAGGGCTAAATCGGCAACTCCACCGCCGGTACGATAGTAAACTATCATAAATAGAGCGACTACGCTAAGCCCAAATAATACCGAACGAAGACCTGCTTGAATAGAACTTTCACCCAAGGTAGCACCTACGGTTCGTTCTTCCATAATTCTAAGCGGCGCGGGAAGGGCACCTGATAATAGAATGTTGACCAAATCTTCAGCTTCAGCCACATTTTCTAGTCCTGTTATACTAGAATTACCACCGGTAATCTTAGTAGATACATTAGGATAGGATACCACATATCCATCCAAAACTATGGCAATGGGTTTCCCAATATTAGCACCAGTGATACGACTCCATACTCGTGCTCCTTCACTGTTCATTCCCATAGAAACTTCAGGAACATTAGTTGTAGGGTCGAATTGAATACTCGCTTCTTCAATAACTTCACCAGTAAGTTCGGCGTTGTCTCGAACACCATACAGTGCAAATTGTTCTACTCCGCCTTCGAAGCCAATCGATCTAGATCCCCATAAAACCTCAGTATTTCGAGGCAATAAACGTACAATATCCGGAGTGCTTAGCAAGTCCATAATAGCCGCTGTATCTTCGGCCATGGCATACCCAAATACATAAGGACTTTGTGTTTGTACAAAAGACATACGTTCTAGGAGAGCATTAGATGGACCACTCAGGTTTAAACTATCCGAGGTATCGGCTTCTACATTATAGTACTCAATAGCGCGATTTCGGAAGTTAGAAAAATCTTGAGCATCTGCTCCTGTTCGAAACTCAAGTCGAGCTGTTCCTTTTAATAGATTACGAACACGTTCTTCGTCATCCACACCGGGCAACTCTACAATGATGCGACTTTGTCCCTGCTTCACAATAGAGGGTTCGGTAACACCAAATCTATCTACCCTTGTACGAATGATTTCGATGGCACGATCCAGGGCAGCATCCCGTTGGATTTTTAGATACGCCACGATTTCTTCATTGGTGGATCGGCGAGTGATACCTTGGGATTCGCTACGATAGTACCGGCTTAGACGAGCATTGGCATCTCGACGTTCAAATTCTAGGAGCATCTCGTCTACGAAATCAGTGTCGTTCGCATCGGCTACTTCTTGAGCTAGTTGAACGACTTCGTCGAGTTCAGCGTCTCGATTGCTACCTGCTAATTCTAGAATAAGCTGAGGAGTACCTACTTCAAGGGTCACGTGCATACCTCCCTGTAAGTCCAGTCCCAACGAAAGAATATTCTCTTTCAAATTAGAAAGTTTTTCTGAGTTGTCAATTTCGTATTGAGTACGTTCTTCCTCTGAAAAAGTACTCATTTGACGTTGCTCTAAATTCCAAATAATAGTGGGATATAGGTAGTAAAGCGTAAGAGCTAGAAAAGCTGCAATCACACCTAATTTAAATCCATTTCCTTGCATAATGTGTTTGTTTAATAGTGGTTAAAAATAGTGGTTGTAAACTCCGTTATGGAGTTACAAGGTAGGACGGTAATTCTTGAAAAATGAATTACCTAAGCGTAGGATTACCAAATTATTAGGGGGCTCCAATGACTATGCTATGTTTGGTAAAACTTGAAGAAGAGGCGTTAGGGATATCCTCTTTGCCGTAGATTTGAGTGGCCGTGCTTATGGTATTTTGATGTACATCATAAGCGTATACGGCACTTGTTAATAGTTCTTTGGAGTGTTTTTGGGCGGTGTTTAAAAAACTGCCATGTGATCTGAATTCTTGTAAGAGTGCGGACTCTTGACGTTGGCCCATTTGTTCAAAAAGGCTCCATTCAGTGAGAATGTCCTGGTATAAATCCGACGAAGTACTTTTCGTACCTGAAGCTTGAAAATTTGTGAGATATTCAGAAGCTTTAATCGCCCACTGTTCTGGATTTTGGGTTGCCGTCCAAATAGATTGAAGTGTGTCAAGTAATTCTTGATGTTGATCATTTTCTAGATCAAAGCTGCTGAACTGCTTCGCCATTAATTGAGCGAATTTCTGCTCTTCAATTTCTTGATTGAGCAAGGGTAGGCCTTGGAGAATAAAAGCGCCAAGAATTAATACGAGCGCTGTCCACTTAACTTGATATGTTCGCAAATAATGCATCATAAGTTTCCTAAGATAGTAAGCTTACAGCTTAGCTACAATGGAAGATAATCGATCAAATTCCTGTTTTAAATATTCTCCTGTGTGCGAACCTTTGGTGTTAGCGACTTCTTTTGGTGTACCTTGTGCTATAATTTGTCCACCTTCTTTACCTCCTTCAAATCCTAGGTCTATGACCCAGTCTGATGCTTTTATCACATCTAGGTTGTGTTCGATCACCATCACCGTATTGCCTTTATCTACTAGTTTTTGAATCACATTTACCAATAGTCGCACATCTTGAAAATGAAGCCCAGTGGTTGGTTCATCCATCACATATAAGGTATTTCCGGTTCCGATTTTCGAGAGCTCTCTCGCCAATTTAATACGTTGAGCTTCACCTCCCGAAAGTGTGGTACTGGATTGACCTAAGGTTAGATAGCCTAGACCTACAGAATCTAGTGTTTGTAGTATTCTGGAAATGGAAGGCTGCGAACTGAAGAACTCAACGCCATCCGAAATGGGCATATCTAAAACCTCTGCGATATTTTTTTCACGGAAGTAAATTTCAAGAGTTTCCCTATTATATCGTTGCCCATTACAGGATTCACAGTTTACATATACATCAGGCAGAAAATTCATTTCAATCTTACGCAAGCCATCGCCTTTACAGGTTTCACAACGGCCACCTTTCACATTGAAAGAAAAACGACCCTGATCGTATCCACGAATCTTAGATTCAGGTAATTCTGCAAATAATCGACGAATATGATCAAACACCTTAGTATACGTGCCTGGATTGGATCTTGGAGTTTTGCCTATTGGAGATTGATCTACAAAATAAACACGTGATATATTTTGAAATC
>RFPJ01000048.1 GCA_009926145.1 Bacteroidota bacterium | reverse complement strand
CTGAATTAGCTAGTTTTTTTAGGCGAATGGGTTTTCGGAGTTTAACCCGTAAATACGAAGAATTTCAGACAGAAAGAGTTGATTCAGAAAGTGAAACAGAATCTAAAGAACAAATTAAAAAGACTTTAGATACTACTGAGGTTCAGAAAGAAGAACATTTCGATCTGTTTTCTACGGCAAAGCAACTGGGCAGTTACCATAAAGGTCAACAAAATTATCGTCTATTAGAAACTCATGAAGATTTTGAAGCTTTTGTTGCATCCATCAATGTAGATGAAGCCGTGGTTATAGACACCGAAACTGACAGTCCAGATCCTCTAATGGCTAATTTATTAGGAGTAGCTATTTGTCAAAAGAAAGGAGATGCCGTTTATGTCCCTTTCAATAGTTCAATAAATTCTTCACTAAAACTTTTTCTAGAGCGAAGAGATCTTAAGGTAATAGCTCACAATTATAAGTTCGATTATTTGGTGTTATCGCAACATAATATTGAAATACGATGATTGCCGCTTATTTGGTAGATTCTTCGCAAAGACTAAAGATGGATGATTTATCCATTACCTACTTAAATTATACCCCAATTCCCATCACGGATCTCATAGGTTCTGGTAAAGATCAAAAATCAATGGCTGATGTTCCTTTGGATGAACTAGTTCCTTATGCATGTGAAGATGCCGATATAACCTACCAATTATATGAGTATCTAAAACAAAAATTAGCCGCTGATCTTTTAACAGATGTTGCTCATTCTCTTGATTTCCCTCTAAGCAGGGTATTGGCTCGTATGGAGCAAAAAGGGGTGTCGATAGATAAAAATCTACTGGCCGATTTTTCTGAGGCATTGCAAAAAGATATGGATATGCTCGAAGCTCAGATTTACGAGCTTGCTGGGGAGCGATTCAATATTCAGTCTCCAGCTCAATTGGGGACTATTCTATTCGAGAAATTACAACTACCAGCAGGAAAAAAAACAAAGACTGGGAAATATTCGACCAATGAGGCGGTACTTTCAAAGTTGGCCCATCACCATCAAGTACCCAATTTGATACTTGAGTATAGGTCTTTAAGTAAACTTAAATCTACCTATTCAGATGCTTTGCCATCACTGATAAACGAGCAAACAAATCGAATACATACCGATTACAATCAATGTGTGGCAGCCACAGGCCGTTTAGCGTCCTCAAACCCAAATCTTCAGAACATACCTATTCGAACAGCTCGAAGCCGAGAAATTAGAAAAGCTTTTATTCCTCAACAAGGCTTTCAAATAATGTCCGCTGACTATTCTCAAATAGAACTGAGAGTGATTGCTCATATTTCTGAAGACGAGCAGATGATTAGTGCGTTTAAGAGTGGAGAGGATATCCATGCTCGTACGGCGATGGAGATTTTTCAACTAGATAACATCACTCAGGTAACATCTGATCATAGGAGGAAAGCCAAAGAAGTAAATTTTGGTATTCCATATGGACTCAGTGCATTTGGGCTAGCGCAAAATCTAGGCATTAGTAACGCCGAAGCCAAACAAATGATAGAGGCCTATTTCGAGCGATTTCCTAGGATTTTGAATTATATAGAAGATTCAAAGAATTTCGTCATGGAACATGGTTACGTCTCTACTTTGTTGGGTAGAAGACGATATTTGCCAGATATAGAGTCCCCAAATTGGAATTTACGTGCTTTTGCAGAGCGAGCTGCAATCAATATGCCTATACAAGGTACCGCCGCAGATATTATTAAGTCAGCGATGATTTCAATTGATCAATGGCTAATAAACGAAGGTTTTAAGTCTAGAATGCTCCTACAAGTACACGATGAACTAATCTTTGAAATTCATGAAGATGAACAAGCACTATGCTCCATTATTGTTAATAAAATGGAGTCGGCATCAGAATTAAAAGTACCCCTTAAAGTAGATTGGGGAATGGGTGCTCATTGGTTAGAAGCTCACAGTTAGACTAGAGAATCGTAGGGTTTGGCGCATCGCCATATACTTCTTTAGGATCGAAAACTTTCTCATCTTCTTCATAGTTCAGCATACCTTCTTTACTGAAGAAGTCTTCTTTAGTAGGTACGCTTCGATAAAAACACGATCGGTATCCTACATGACAACTGGCTCCATTACCTTGTACTTCAACCCGCAGCCAAATACAATCCTGATCATCATCGATGCGCATTTCCTTAACTATTTGGGTTAAGCCTGAAGTTGCTCCTTTATGCCATAGCGTTTTTCTACTTCTACTATAGTATACCGCTTCACCAATAGATATGGTCTTTTTTAGTGCTTCCTCATTCATATATCCGTGCATGAGTAGTTCACCAGAGCTAATGTCTGTGGTTACTACTGGTATCAGACCATTGCTATCAAATTTAGGTGCTAAGTCATGAGCTTCCTCAACCTGTTCAATGGATATTCTCTGTTTGAATTGGATTTGGTTCATTGGAGAGTGATCTAATTTTGTATTGGAAATTAGTTGGTTTTCTAAGATGAATAGTTGGTGGTAAAATACACAGTTTATCGCTTTTCAACTTGATTATCTTCTGGATTCAGTATGTTACCATGTTCTTTAGTTGGTTTAGGCTTAGGTACCGGATCATAACCATGCCCACCCCATGGATGACATCTTGATATTCGTTTTAGACCTATCCAAAGCCCTTTGAATGGACCCCATAATTGAATGGCTTCAATGGTGTATTGAGAGCAGGTAGGACTGTATCTACAACTTCTACCCAAATAGGGAGAAATAATCCCTTGATATAATCGAATGAAGCCGACGAATAGTAGGCTGATGAGTTTTGAGAACCACATTACTTTGGAAGGGTATAACGTGTGCCTTGATGGCTATCTTCTAACACGACCCCTAATTCATGTAAACGATCTCTTATGGTATCTGAGAGTTGAAAATCTTTCTGTAATCTAGCTTTACTCCGCAGGTCGAGTAAAATATCTATGAGTTCTTTTGCTAGTTCAGAAGCATCTTGTTGAATGGATGCTTCGTTTGATAAAGGAAGACCTAGGATGTTTTCAAATGCCTGTTGTAACCACTTTTGAAGCGCATCAAAATCTGATGGATAATGATAGCTTTGGATATCTTTTTTGAGTTTTTTAAGGTGCTCAAACAAGGCGGCAATGGCTTGTGCTGTATTGAAGTCGTCATTCATTGCTGATTCAAAATCGATCTTTATGTGCTCTAGTGCGGGAGCTTCTAAAGAACTTGTGTCTACGGACTTGAAATCTACACTAAGAACAGAATTGACTAAAGAAATCAATTTTTGATAGCCAGTTTCCGCAGCTTCAAGTGCTTTTTCAGAAAAATCAGTCGTGCTTCGGTAATGACTTTGCAATAGGAAAAACCGGATTACCTGTGGTTTCCACGCACGGTTTAGTAAGGCGTGATTTCCTGTATAAAATTCTTCCAAAGTGATGGCATTCCCTAATGATTTACCCATTTTTTGGCCATCTAGGGTAACCATATTGTTATGCAGCCAATACTTAGCGAAAGAGTGGCCTGTAGCGCATTCGGATTGTGCTATTTCACATTCATGGTGGGGGAATTGGTTTTCGAGTCCTCCTCCATGAATATCGAATTCATTTCCAAGATATTTAGTGCTCATGGCTGAACACTCTATGTGCCATCCGGGATAACCAACACCCCAAGGAGATGACCATTTCATTAAGTGCCCATCGTCTGCTCGCTTCCAAAGAGCGAAATCGGCAGGGTGCCTTTTATCTGATGCGGTCTCTATTCTAGTTCCCGAAGTTGCTTCATCTAGATTTCTGCCGCTTAGTTTTCCATACTCAGGAGCTGACTTAACATCAAAATACACATTGCCATTACTCTCATAAGCATGATTTCGGTCTATGAGGTCTTGAATCATTTGAATTTGTTCAGGAATATGGCCGGTTGCTCTAGGTGAAATATCTGGTCGAAGTACATTCAAGGCATCCATATCGCGGAAGTAGGTATAGGTATAACTTTCGGCAATTTGCATGGGATCAACCTGCTCTAAGCGGGCTTTTGCCGAAATTTTATCTTCTCCATCGTCACCGTCTCCTACCAAATGTCCTACATCAGTGATGTTTTGAACATAGCGCACCTTATAGCCAAGATACCTGAGATAGCGAAGTACAATATCAAAAGCTACGTAACTTTTGGCATGGCCTAAGTGAGCATCTCCGTAAACTGTAGGGCCACAGACGTACATACCTACATGAGGTGCGTGAATGGGTTCAAAACGCTCTTTTTTACGGCTTAGGGTATTGTAAACATGTAAATCTTGAGAACTCATATACACTAAGGAGGTTACTCTGCAGGTATTCGGATAAAATCTATGAATTTTTGTTGAAGATCTTTCTCTTTAAAGGCACCTCGAAATTCAGAGGTAATGGTACTCGAAGCGTGATCTTTAATACCTCTCATAGACACACAAAAGTGTTTGCTATCAACATAAACGGCTACATCGTCTGTATTCATGGCTTCTGATATGGCATCAGCTATTTGAAGAGTAAGGCGTTCCTGTACCTGAGGTCTTCTGCTATAGTAATCGACTAAGCGGTTGATTTTAGATAATCCAATTACTTTTCCTTTAGATAGGTAGGCAACATGAGCTTTACCTATAAAAGGGAGGAAATGATGCTCACAGAACGAATTAACCTGAATATTTTTTTCTATCACTACATCGCTATAGTCATAATTATTATTAAAGGTGCGTGCCTCTGGTTTATTGGCTGGATTTAACCCGTTAAAAACTTCTTTCACGTACATTTTTGCAACCCTTCTAGGGGTCCCTTTCAAACTATCATCGGTTAAATCAAGCCCTAAGGTGTGCATGATTTCAGCAAAATGGGATTGAATACGTTCTATTTTTTCCTCATCGCTCATGTTGAAGGCATCGGCGCGAAGGGGGGTTAATTCGGCGCTTCCAGCATGGGCATCACCCATAAGTTCTATCTCTTCTTGAGTGGTTGGAGTATCTAAGGTTTCTTTCATAATTGTTGGAGAAAGTTCTGAAACATTGGTGGTATTATACTACCTTATCGAACCCTAAATATAAGGTTATTTCGCGTAATTCTTTAGGGAAATAACGGCAATGTTTAGGGAGACTAAATAGCTTGATTATCATGTAGAAAGAATGTTTTATATAACTGGTCGCCATTCAAATTTAATGAATTTAATTTAGGAGAACCCTTATGATTCAGCATGTAGTACTTTGGAAAATAAAAGAGGAGTTCAACGGCACACCCAAGCATCTGCTCATACAAGAGTTTAAGCAAAGATTAGAATCCTTACGTAATGAAATCGATGAGATCATGAGTTTATCTGTTAGTATCAACACTTTAGCCCATGGGCCCCAAGCATCTGATTTGTGCTTGGTCAGTACTCATGAGAGTTTTGAAGCGCTTCAAAAATATGCGAATCATCCCAAGCATCTCGAAGTTGTGGCCTACGCCAAAAACATAGTAGAAGAACGTAGGGTGGTAGATGCTGAGATCTTATGACCTCTGATGAATTTACCGAATACCCGATTGATGGCGTTTTGGATTTACATCATTTTAAGCCATCCGATATTTCAACTCTTATACCAGAGTATATAGGAGAATGCATTAAAGCTAATATAGCCCACATCCGAATCATCCATGGTAAAGGCACAGGGCAATTGCGTAGAGGAGTAGAAGCACTATTAGAACGAGATGCTCGAGTCATAGCCTTTGAAACGGCCAAAGACGCCTCTAGCTGGGGGGCAACATGGGTAACCTTACGCGTTGGTGATTAAATCGTTTATTAATCCAAGCTGTAGACACGGACATAATCCACTTCCATGGTTGCAGGAAATATGGAATCATCTACACCCTCAAGTCCACCTAAATTGCCTCCTACAGCAATATTCATCAAGAAATAGTGAGGCTTGTCAAACGGCCAATTCTCCTGATTATATTCTTCTGGTCGGTTAATGGTAAGTAGGACATTTTCCGGACCGTTCACATAGAAAATAAGGCGTTCCTCTTCCCATAATAGCCCAAAGATATTGAATTCTTCTTCGATGTTGGGTAGTGAGACAAATCCTGAGCTAAGTTGAGTGCCGTTCATGTGGTTATTGGCCTCAGAATGAATCGTCATAAGTACCGAGTCAGGTTTTGAACTTATGTACTCCATTAAATCGATTTCTCCACAGAGCGGCCAGCCAATCTCAGATATATTCTCGCCTAACATCCAAAGTGCAGGCCAAAGGCCAGGACCTTTGTATTGAGGCATTTTAGCTCGAATTTCTATTCTACCATATAAATATGACTCTCTACTGTTAATACGTGCCGAGGTGTAATCGCCCACTCTCTGTCCAGGTCCCGTTTTACGTGCCGTAATTCGAAGTGTGCCATCCTTAACTTCTACATTATCGGATCCTTGGGGTTGGTAGTCTTGCCATTCGTTATTTCCCCAACCGTGATCGCCCGTTTCAAATTTCCATTTGGTGGTATCGATGAAATCACCATCAAACTCATCACTCCAAATCAAATTTTCATCTGCATTGGGGCTGTCATTCGATTCTGGTTCACTACAATTTATGCCAGAAAAACCGACTAAGAGTAGGCTAATAAACAGAAAAGGAAATTTTTGAGGTAGGAATTTCATGATGATTCGTTAAATATTGCTCTTATTTATGTTAATAATATGGAAAACTATGAAGCTTTTGTAACTTTTTAAGGTACAAGCCGTAGTATCTTCCGGTTCTGCACTCATTACCTTATACAAAGTGGTTCATCTCAGTATGTGGTCTATGTAAGGTTGAACATTATCTAAGTAGCTCGAAAACTCTAAATAGTCAAAAAACAATCTAAAGAATGCAAAGAATAAGTCGGATAAATTGCATATTCATTTTAATACTTGTGCTCGCTCCATCGATTAATGCACAACAAAGCGCTAGCTCTGCTAGTGATTATCCTAGCAATCAAGCTCCTGAATTAAGGGCAACTCGTATAAGTTCAGAAAATGCTATCCAATTGGATGGTTATTTGGATGAAGCTATCTGGAAACAAAGTGAAGTTGCTACAGGATTTACACAAATTACTCCTGTAGATGGTGGGGTACCTAGTCAACCTACCGAAGCCTATGTGGTATATGATGATCAATATATTTGGGTAGGAGTGATGGCCTATGAAGAAAATCCCGACTCAATAGTGGCGCCAATATTCCGGAGAGACGGCTCATTCTCATCGGATTGGGTTTATGTGAATATTGATAGCTATAATGATAAGAGGACAGCTTTTACATTTGCGGTTAATCCAAGAGGGGTCCAAAAGGATGTGCTTTATTACAATGATACCGAAGAGGATATCTTATGGGATGCTGTTTGGGAAGCAGAAGCTAATATATTATCCAATGGATGGTCTGTTGAAATAAGGATACCTCTGTCACAAATCCGTTATGATGCCAAAAAGGTCAACCAGTCTTGGGGTATTAATTTTCAGCGTAGAATTGCACGTAACTCAGAAATCAATTTTTGGGCGCCCGTATCTCGAACAAAAGCGGGAATGGTATCTCGTTTTGGGCAATTAAATGGAATTACTAACTTAAAGGAGTTTAATAGATTAGAGATATTACCTTATTCATCGGTTAGTAATAATAGGAGTCCGGAAAACACACAAAATCCTTACTATGAGCGTAACGAAATGTCGGGTAGTTTTGGTGGAGATATTAAATATGGAATTACCTCGGACCTAACGTTAACTGCCACCATTAATCCTGATTTTGGTCAGGTTGAAGCAGATCCAGCTACCATAAATTTAACGGCCTTTGAAATTTATTTTCCAGAAAGAAGACCGTTCTTCTTAGAGGGAAGTGATATTTTTAGATTTGGTAATACCCAAACGGATCATTCGGCGGGGAATCCGATTACCTTTTATTCAAGAAGAATAGGAAAAGCCCCTTCAGGGAGTTTGAGTCAATATAATCAATACGCCAATGGGCAGGTGTTTCCCGCTAATCAGGTTACAAATGTCTACCAAGATCGTCCAAATCAAACCAGAATTGCTGGAGCAGTGAAGTTGAGCGGGAAAACGCGAAATGGATGGTCGATAGGATTCTTAGATGCGGTAACGCGAGAAGAAACCGCGAACTATGCTATTGGCTTAGCAGGACAAGATGACTTTCAGAAAGGAGCCTATTCCATTGAGCCTGTAACGAACTATTTTGTATCTCGAGTCAAGAAAGATTTTAATGAAGGTCAGAGTATAATAGGTGCTTACTTAGGAGGTGTAAATCGTTCTATTGAAAGTACTTACTTTGAAGACCTAATGGCAAATTCATCTTATATTATAGGGTCTGATTGGGAACATTCATGGGGCAATAGAGCTTGGGTAGCAAGTGGGGTTTTATCGTACAGTAGGGTCAATGGAAATTCTAGTTATATCACAGCTTTGCAGCAATCACCCACGCGGTACTATCAGAGAGTGGACGCCGAATCATTTTCTGTGGATAGGAACCTTGACTATTTAGATGGTTATGCGGGTGAGCTTAGCCTAAAAAAGGCTTCTGGTGAGCATTGGACGGGTTCATTGACCTATTCATTTGTTACACCTGGATATGAAACCAATGAGATAGGTTTTCAAACAAGAGCCGATTATAGGGCCATTGCCGCCGCCATTCAATACAGTGAAATTGCACCCAAAATCGGACGTTATTTTCAGGCATGGAACTATTATCTAGTAGGTTGGAATTTTGACGGTGATGTGGGTTCACAATTGATGAATGCCGGTTTTTACTGGATGTATGATAACCAATGGGCCTTAAATGTAAACGCGAATTCAGAATTCAACCGTATCAACGACCGTTTATCTCGAGGTGGACCAATTATGGGGTACAATGATGGTTTGGGAATCAATGCAAATATTACCACGGATCAATCTAAAGACTTGAGCGTCCAGATTGGGCAGTACCAACGTAGAGATGTGGCAGAAGAGTATGATAGCTATTATTGGATGAATTTGAATTGGCGACCTCGTTCCAACCTTCAGATTGTCTTTGGTCCAGAATTGAGTTACGAACTAGATGAAGACCAATATGTAGCCTCAATCACTAGAAATGCTTCTGATGTTGATGCTGCTCAAACCTATGGCACACGATATATTTTTGCCACCAACAAAAGCTCGAATATTTCCGCCAATTTGCGTATTAACTGGACCTTCAACCCGAAAATGACTTTGGAAACCTACGTGCGGCCATATATTCAATCAGCACGCTTTTCTAGATTTGGAGAACTTAGTCGGGCAAATACCTTTGATTTTGATAT
>RFPJ01000047.1 GCA_009926145.1 Bacteroidota bacterium | reverse complement strand
CAATCATATCACTCGAGCTCTTTGGCATAGCAGACGCAAAATACTCGTCTTTCTCTTTTCTGTGTTGCTCATTTGTATTTTTGCGGGCTCCCTTATGTATGTAGTTGAAGGCCAAGAAAACGGATTTACCAGCATACCATTATCCATATATTGGGCTATAGTAACCCTCTCCACTGTTGGCTTTGGTGATTTAACTCCTTCTACCCCATTGGGTCAATTTATATCATCCATAATCATGATTTTAGGGTATGGTATTATTGCCGTTCCTACCGGCATTGTAACCTATGAAATGAGTAGAAACAATTATTTACCTCACCAATGTACTACCTGTGGTCATGCTCCTCACGACAACAATGCCAAATATTGCAAAGAATGTGGAAGTGAATTATCTCAGGTTGAAGCTAAGCTGAAACCTTAGCATGCTTTAATCGTAAAATGTCTGGTGACTTAACGACATCTATCGTAATCACAAAGCACGAATACTTTCAACCCGAAATTTACTAGACGATGATAAAAAAGCATGCTGTAATCTTAGGCTTATTAGCTATTAGCACCATATTTGTAACAAGTTCTCAACTTCTTGCACAGCAAGCTTCGGGTTTCTCAGGTGACATGATAGCACTTAACGATCAGCCATCTGATTCAACTCTAGAATATCAGAAATGGAGAGTTACCCTTATAAATTCACTAGGATTTAATGGTGGCCAAACTCGTTCTACCACGGCTAAGTATTCCATTAATATCATTGGTGGGATTCATGGAGGCCTAGATGGTCGTGAGTTTGGTTTACTCTACAATATTGAAGAGTATTATGTACGTGGATTTCAGTTAGCTGGAGGTGCTAATGTTTCAGGTGGAGATATGATGGGTATGAATGTCGCTGGTCTCACGAATATTAGCCAAGGATCGATGGCCGGTTTACAGGTTTCAGGAATAACAAATATATCAAACAACTCTATGAGCGGTTTGCAATTAGCAGGTTTAGTTAATGCAAGTATGCAAGAGATCAGTGGCTTCCATATGGCTGGTTTAGCCAACGTCTCCAATGATGACTTGAGTGGTTTACAATTATCGGCCGGCTTAAATATTAGTAACGAAGATATAGAGGGTCTCAATTTAGCAGGATTGATCAATATAGCTAATGATGATATTGAGGGATTAACCCTCGCAGGTATATCCAATATATCTGCAGAGGATCAATCAGGACTTATTTTTTCCAGTTTTGGCAATATATCAGGCAGCTCATTAGAAGGATTGGTTATGACCGGTGGTGTAAACCTTAGTAAGGATGTTCAGTCTGGGCTCATGTTTTCTGGTTTAGCTAACCTGTCTACTGAGATTGAAGGTCTAAGTATAAGCGGTGGTTTCACCGCTTCACAGGAATTGAATGGCTTAGCCATTAGTCCTCTGAATGTTAGTAAGCAAGCTAATGGACTTCAGGTTGGGTTAATCAACTATGCTCAAGAGATTAATGGTGCCTCATTTGGATTGATAAGTTGGTATGGCAACGGTAGAAAAAACGTTGATCTACGTTATTCAGATGGTGGTTTTATCGATATGGGCTTTACTACCGGTACACACCGTTTGTACAATCAATTAAGCGTGGGTTATAATCCTTTAACAGCCGATTATTTTAAGGTTGGAGTGGCTGCTGGCTTTGTTATTGACGCTCGCGATCGTTTTAAACGGGTTGAAGCTAACGACCTTACCATCACACATGAAATAGCCTATTACGAATACCTAACAGAAGAGTTTGATGAGCGCAATGAAAAACAACTCTCCTATCGCTTCCTTATGTCAAAATTATTAAATGAGCAGATGTCGATATACTTCGGGCCTAGTTTAAATCTCATGTATGGAATAGAAGATTCCTCAGGCGATCTGCTGTGGTATTCCCCTCTTTCATTAAACGTTCGAGAATCTCAATTCGATATGTGGGTGGGATTTAATGTAGGTATTCGCCTATTTAAGCAAGAGAAGTTGCCCTTATTAGGTGATCAACCCTTTGTTACTTTTGATTAACCAACAGTCTTTTTTGAAACAACCTCACTAATAACAAGGCTATACCCCACTGCACCAAAACAGTGGCAACAGAGTATGGACTTAGTGGATTAAACCATTGATCTGGTGCATATTCGGTAGCGCTTAAGTACATCCACCAAACTAAGAGTGTGATTACTTCAACCGGGACAATGTACTTTATAATTAAATCCCACCATTTACCCAGGGGATATTTTTCTCCTTCTTGATGAATGATGTCGGTTCGAAATTTCGATTCTCCATATTGAATTACCGCATAGGATATAAACGCTCCAGATACCATGAGTCCAACACCCCATACAAAATCCTGATTACCGAAGAAGGTTAGGTTCAAGGCAGAAGGTAAACCAAAGACAAAGCCAGCCACACCCGTTAAAATGGTTGCCTTCTTTCGAGTGAAGCCAGCATCAACGGCTACCTTAACAACTAGTTCAATCATAGATAAAAGAGAGCTAAAAGCGGCAAAACTTAAGCCTAGGAAGAAAAGAACAGAGAAGATTCCCCCACCCGACATGGATGAGAAAAGTTGCGGCATCCATATAAACGTTAATCCCGTACTGGCGGGACCAGAGCTTTTCATTACCTCTAACACCTCAGAATTACTCATCGTATTGCCCAAGGTTCCAAATACTGTTGAGAATATGATAATAGCAGCGGTTAATGAAATCAGATTGTTTCCAATGCCTGTTTGGAATGCGCTTATGGTTATGCGGTCATTGGTTCGCATATAAGCGGCATAGGTTAGTATTAAACCCCACGCAGCACCTGTATCCCAGGCGTTTTGGGTTAGCGCCTCTAGCCAAATCCTAGGCTCAGTCAGTGTTGACCAATCAGGCGTAAATAGGTAGCTAATACCTGCCCACGACCCCGGTAAACTAACCGCTTTAACTAAAGAAATCATTAAAATGAGGAACAGTATGGGAATAAGTATCTTATTTGCCTTTTCAATGGATGAGATACCTTTAATTACTACCCATGAACCCAGAACCATAATAATTCCATGAGTAATCACTGGAATACCTCTTCCATGGAAATTATCCCAAACACTCAGGGCATCTTGGTAGTTATTAGGTAACCCGAACTGTAGTGATTCGAATAAATAGTATAAACACCATCCCGCCACCACAGAATAGTAGAACATAATGGCGGTTGCAACGAAACCAATAAACGCCCCCATCCATGCTTTTTTTTCTCCAGCTATTTGTGCAAAAGATTCAACTATACCCCTTCTTCCATTCTTTCCAATGCCATATTCTGCAATAATGAGAGGGATGGACCATAAAAACAAGAAGCTAATCCAGGCAACTAAAAAAGCCCCCGCTCCAGCTTCACCTCCATTTTGAGCAGCAATACGTGGGAACCTCCAAATATTACCTGTACCTATAGCGATACCCAAGACACTTAAAATTAAACCCCATTTAGATGTAAATCTTTGCGAAAGTTCACTAGTACTTGTATTAGAAGATTTAATTTCGTCGTTTTTCATTGTGAAAATATTGGCTGAGTATAGTATTTTAGAAGTGGTTTGTAGCTTTGTTTTGTTTTGATTCAAACAGTGCTATCCCTATCATTAAGGGTCACTTTAAAAGGCGCTACTAACCTACTTTTATGTTGACACAATATCAATCATCATTGCTGTAAGATTATACTAAATGTTTGACTCACATCAGAAGACTAATAAGCTGCTAGCGTTAGTTGTATTTTTTATCTCCCTCATCATCTACACCCTAACCATGTCTCCAACGGCTAGTTTTTGGGATGCAGGTGAATTCATTGCGGTAGCTCATGGGTTACAAGTAAATCACCCTCCGGGGGCTCCTTTCTATTCATTACTTGGTCGATTATTTTCGATGTTTATGCCTACTCAATACGTAGCACTGAGTATCAATTTTATGAGTGTATTGTCTTCTGCACTTACTGTGATGCTTCTTTATTTAATTGTGGTACGTTTGATTAGAGAATTCAAACCAGTGGTTACTGAATGGTCATTAGGTGATCGTATTTCAACCTATGGTGGCGCATTGGTCGGTAGTTTGACCTTTGCAGTTACCGATACGTTTTGGTTTAACGCGGTTGAAGCTGAAGTGTATGCGATGTCTATGTTTTTTACGGCTATTGTAGTTTGGTTAGCACTTAAATGGTCTGAGAATCATGATAAAGTCTATAGTGAACGCTGGCTGGTACTTATCGCTTACATGTTTGGTCTAGCCATTGGGGTTCACTTACTCAATCTACTGGCACTCTTTTTTGTTGCTCTTATTGTTTATTTCAAAGTGAAAGAGCGTTTTGATCTCACTAGCTTTGTGGTCATGGGGTTGATTTCAGTAGTATCATTCTTCCTTATTTATCCCATCACAATACAAAAATTACCCGATTGGGCTTCAAAAATAAGCGATGCTTCCTATGGTTTAATTGGGCCTTTCACTTTTATAGTACTACTGATTGGTATGCTCGTTTTTGGTATTTACTACACGCAAAAACACAAGCACCGATTGGCCAATATAGCACTTATAAGCTATGTGATGATCATTATAGGGTATTCTTCGTATTCCGTTATTATGATACGAAGTATTGCTGATCCTCCGGTAGATGAGAACGATCCGGAAACGGTAGAGGATTTTGTGAGTTATTTAAAGCGTGAACAGTATGGAGACACCCCTATTTTGAAGGGTAATTCATACGATGCAGCTACAGGACAGATTAACACACAAGAAGAGGTTTGGTTACCCAGAAGACATTCTCAAGCTCCAAATCACCTTTCTTATTATTCTCGCTACGATAGTGACCTTCATTATTTTTGGGACTATCAAGTTCGACACATGTATCTGAGGTATTTCAACTGGAATTTTGTTGGTAGAGTATCCGACATTCAAGATACTGGATGGCAATCTGGATTCGGACCTGAAAAATACCCAGAGAACAAAGCAAGCAATGCCTATTATTTTATTCCACTGCTGTTAGGGCTTTTAGGGATCCTTTATCATTTCAGGGCAGATCGTAATCGAGCACTGGCCGTTCTCGTACTTTTCATCGTTACAGGTCTTGCGATTATTGTCTTCCTCAATCAGCCTCCCTATCAACCAAGGGAACGAGATTATGCCTATGTAGGCTCCTTTTTTGCGTTTGCTATTTGGATAGGCTTAGGTGCTACTGGACTAATAGAATTTATTCATCATAAAGTAAAAAACAGTTCGGTTAGTATGGGATTGGTTGCTATTCTATTGCTGGCTTCTCCAGCATGGATGGGGTATCAGAATTGGGATGATCATGATAGAAGTAATCGATATGTAGCCCCTGATTATGCAAAAAACTTACTAAACTCACTGGCTCCTAATGCTATTGTATTCACAAATGGCGACAACGATACCTTTCCATTATGGTATGCCCAAGAAGTTGAAGGGGTTCGTACCGATGTGCGAATTGTATGTCTTAGTTTGTTGAATACCGATTGGTATATTAAACAGTTAAAGAACCAATGGTCGCACGAATCAGCGCCTCTACCCTTTAGTTATACCGATGAAGAAATAGATCGAATCACGTCTAGAATTGATCGTTGGGAGCCCAAAAATATTCGCATCCCTGTAGACAAAGAGGCCTTAAAATTAGCCTTCTCTGAAGATCAAAAATACAAAGAAGCCATCGGGGTTCGACCTGATACAAGTCTGCAAATACTTAAAACAGGCGTCGATTTTGAAATGCCAGTAGATGTGTTAGATGATGAATTAAACTGGCGAGTTGAGGGTCGACTGTACGGTCGAGATCAACAGGGTAATGGAATTTACTACATGCAAGTTCAGGACTTAATGATTATTGACTTGTTACAGACAAACGAGTGGCTACGCCCAATATACTTCGCAAATACCGTATCCTCTCAAAGTATGTTAGATCTAGAGCCCTATTTCCGAACAGAGGGTAAAGCCTATAGAATTATACCTAAGCGTTTTAATTCTAGAACCATGGGGTACATTGACCCTACTATTCACTCTAAGAGACTGAGGAACTTTTCATTCACTGAGTGGAATAACCCAGATGTTTATTTTGACGAAAATATCCGACGGATGCTCAGCAATTATCGCTATACCTTCCTTCAGTTATCAGAGAGATACCAAGAATTAGGACAGCCCGATTCTGCGCAGTACTGGCTCGATTTTTCTGAGGAAAAAATACCCTTTAGGGAAGATGAGGAAAGCTATAATATACAGGCTTTATATGCCATCAATTACCTAAAGTTGAACGATTTGGAGCAAGCTCAAGTCATAGCGGATAGAATTCAACCGGTGGTCGTTCGTGAATTCAATGACAACTTCGGGATTTTTGAACGATATGAAACGGAATTCAATCAGATGAATGAAGAATTTGAAGCTGCACGAAGAAGCGGTGATGTTAAAAAACAACGTGATTTACGACCTAAGGTTCAAAATGCATACAATCAAACCCAACAATTAGGCGAACAAATCATTCAAAGTCGTCAGTATCTGATAATTACTCAATATTTACATTATCAAGCGGGTAATGAAGTTGCAGCTACAGAGCTTGCACAAGAGATCAACAGCATGATGCTGAACACCCCTTTTCCGGCCTTACCAACAACCAAAGAAGAAAGTGAGGCTGAAATTCAACGCTATGGAATACTTTAACATTTTTATAGATTATACGTATACATTTTAGTGACTTTTATGTTAGCATGTGGATTGCTAGCTTGTCATAACCAACTTTTTTGTATGATACACACCTTTACTGCCGAAAATATAACTACTATAGCTCAGGTATTAGGAACGGCCGCCAAACCACTAGGCGAAGATGTTTTTCGACTTGAACTAAAAGACCCCGAACATGATCGTAAATTAGCTCTTGAAATACATTTAGGTCTTACAGTACAAGGTGAAACTATGAATATGGTGTCTGTGTATGCTAGTAATACCTTCTTACAGTTACATAATTGTACGGCATTTATAGCTAGTGATATTCTCCATCAGGTTACCTTTTTTGGGAAATCTGGGAATAAGACCTCTGGCCTAATTGTAGAAAAAGAAGCGGGTTGCAGTCTTTATGCAAATGTAGATGAAATGATCACTCAAGGAGATTTTACACAATTACCCGAAGATATAATGATGTGCGGTATCGCCTTATCTCTTACCGATACCATGGATGATAATTTCAGCTTTGATGAATAGCAGAAGCTGTATTCTCTAAACAAGCTGAAGCACTATGAGTGTTTATCACCTATACAATACGACTAGTCATAATTTTAAGCCATCAACCGAGTTGCTAAATAAAGCTTTCTCGCTAATGATGCAGCGTTTTAACTGTACTTTTGAAGAGGTAGAAATTGTATTGGTAAACGAACAAGAAATTGTTCGAATTAATCACGAACATCTAGGCAAGAATTATGTTACCGATATCATCACATTTTATTATCACGATACGGAACTGAATGATGTTAGTACATTAGAAGGTACACTGTATATCTGTTTACCTCGTGTTATTGAACAGGCTCAAGAACTAAGCATTAGCACTGAACAAGAATTTTTGAGAATAGTCGTGCACGGATTGCTTCATCTACTGGATTTCAAGGATGATACCCAAGCTCATAAAGAGAACATGACCAAAGAAGAAGATGCTATTCTTGACTTAGTGAATCAATCACCCGTTTAGATTCTATAGTGTTTGATCGTTTCCTTACCAATATAGCCTCTACCCTTCGATCCTACTGGTTAAAGTACGAGATTACTTCTTCACCGGTTGAAACTACTGAAGCAAATTTATCCAAAGTATCAAGTCGGGAAAACGCTGATTATCAGATTATTAAGACCTTATTAAGAGTCTTTCCATGGATCCTTTTTCTAGGATTTCTAACATCATTTTTTTGGGATTTTAATCAACTTGAGTTGCAGGTGTTTAGTGAAGCTCATTCACTAGAAGGACTGCTTCGAATGTTGAGTGTTAGTGGTTTAATAGGATATGTAACAAATTGGCTGGCGATTACGATGCTGTTCAAACCGGTAACAAAACGACCAATATTGGGGCAGGGTTTGGTGCCAAGGCAGAAAAATAGAATTGCTGTACGTCTAGCCGATACCATCTCCACAGAGTTATTAAGTCCTAAACATATTAAAGATTACATACACAGTTCAGAATTGTTGCCAAAACTGAAACACCTATTAATGGAACGAACCCAAAAAATGAGTTCCGATATTGAATTTAGAGAAGAAATAAAGGAACACATTCATGATTTAATGGTTGACATATTTTCAAATACCAAGTTTAAACAATCCGTTGCTGATGTATTAGAACATCAAATACATAAAAAAATTGAAGGAGATTCTTTAAATAAATTGGCATTAAAGACCTATACCTTTATTAAAGGTGCTGAATTAAATGAGCTTTTGCTTCAATCACTGGATACTATTCCGCAAGATGTACATTTTCATCTCGAGCAGTCGGATACTTTTTATGATCAGCTACCCCACTACATAGAGCAAAATATCCATTGGATTGAGCAAAGGATTCTCGTCTGGACCCACGAACTTATTCACCAGCTAGATATATTTACGTACATTAAGGTTCACCTTGAATCTTACGATGAATCACAAATAGAATCCCTTATTAGAAATTCTACCAACGAAGAGCTCCGCTACATTCAGCAATTGGGAGCGGTCATTGGTTTTGTTGGTGGGTGTATCATTTGGAAACCGCTCATCAGTATGATTACCATTAGTATTCTCATAACTAGCATGTATCTTTTAGATCAATTACTATCACATTTAAGTACCAAAAGGACGAAACTATGAAGCATTTTTGGCTTATTACCCTACTCATCTTATTAACGGTTTCATGTGCTCCCAGCCGAGTGATTACCGAATCCAATGAAATAGTTGACGCTGAAGAATCACAAACAGAAGTTTCTGAGGAACGATTTGTCATCAACGAGCCTACCAAAGGATGGCATCTACAAGGAAATCCAGCGGATCAGTTAGCTCGTGCTTTTGAAGTTGGTATAAGTTTAGATTCTGCTTATTTAGCACTAGAAAGCTCAGGTAGAGTTCCAGAAAAAACGATTGTAGCTATCATAGATTCCGGATCAGATATTGATCATGAAGACTTGCAAGCAAAGATATGGAGCAATAAAGATGAGATTGTTGGTAATGGTATAGACGATGATGCCAATGGATACATTGATGATCAATATGGTTGGAATTTTATTGGTGGTTCAGATTCATCTCATGTTAATTTTGACACCTATGAGATAACACGACTGTATAGAAAAGGTTTGGAAGAATTCTCGGGACTTGATTCTACGGATC
>RFPJ01000046.1 GCA_009926145.1 Bacteroidota bacterium | reverse complement strand
TGGGATATGAGTGCTGATACTTTAATGTCTACCATGTTTGTGTATGCGGAATCGTTCAACGGTGATATCTCCACATGGGATGTGTCTAATGTTCAATTTATGGACTTTATGTTTTATGGAGCATTAGCTTTCAATCAAGATATCACATCTTGGAATACACAAAGTTTAAGAGATATGACAGGTATGTTTGCATTTGCTCAATCTTTTGATCAGCCAATTGGTAATTGGGATGTAGGTTCAGTGAGCTATTTTGCTGGATTATTTGCTAATTCAAATTTCAATCAGGATTTATCAAATTGGGATATGTCATCTGCTCAGAACTTGAGTAGAATGTTTAAGAATAATTCTGTCTTTAACCAAGATATTGGGAACTGGGATGTTTCTAATGTATTCGACGCCTCATTTATGTTTGATAGTGCTGCAACATTTAATCAAGATATCTCAGGTTGGGATACACAAAGTTTACAACAAGCACATGCCATGTTTAGAGGTGCTTCCACATTCAACCAAGGTATTGGATTTTGGAATGTTTCTAATGTGAAAGATATGTCATTTATGTTCCATGGGGCTTCTTCTTTTGACCATCCACTTAATACCTGGGATGTATCTAAAGTAGAATGGATGAATGATATGTTTAGTCATTCAATATTTAATCAAAATCTTGACGCTTGGCTAGTCGCTAATGTTACTAATATGGATTACATGTTTATTGAGAATCCTGTATTTAACCAAGATTTATCTAATTGGTGTGTAGGAGCAATTTTTAATGAACCAGAAGGCTTTGGATTTAGTGAAGAAGCAAAAACACCCAATTGGGGAAATTGTACACTCTTTAATAGTGATAATAATTTGATTTTTAACTCTGGTTTTGATGATGAGCGACTAGAGACATTTTGGGATTATTTTAGTGAAGTTCCTGTTGACGTTTCTATAGTAGACCAACAGTATAGAGTTTCAAACATAAATGACGGGGGAGGACTAAATTCGTGGAGTATTCAATTGAATCAAGTCCTTACAAATACTCAGATAAGCAGACTAGAATTAGGAGCTCGTTATGCTATTACATGGACAGCTCAAGCAGATGCTGAAAGACCTGCTTGGATATACGTAGGACAGAATCAAGAACCTTATGAGTTTTATACAAGAGCAGAATATGTAATTCACAATAATCCTAATAACTATAGTGTCGAATTTCAATTAGATAATATACACCCAAATTTAAAAATCAGTTTTGAATTTGGAACATCTGACATTGCAGCAAGTATTGACAATATTTCATTTACTAAGGTCGCTGACCCATTGACGATGTACATGCCTGATCAACAAGGATATACCATCGATACAACTTTAACATCGGTTTATATCTCAGGGGTACCTGAGGATGGGTTTAATGCCTTTCAGTACACATTGGAATACAATACGGATTCACTTCAAGTTGATTTAATAGGCAATGATGGTGCGCTTACGGACAGTTATGAGGTAAGTTATAATACGGAGGAACCAGGTACTATTATGGTTGCTGGAACCGGTATCGATCCTATATCAACTGATGGTCCATTGACTCACTTCAAAATTTCATATAAAACGGGTGGTATTTCGCATATCAAATTGAAAGATGTGATGCTGAATGAAGGCGACCCAACCGTTTATTGGAGAGATGCGCGAATTGATGCAACTCGCTTGGTATGTGGTGATGTAACAGGTGATTTTAGTATTTCAGCCTTAGACGCGGCCTATATTTTAAGGCATACCGTTCGGCTAGCTCCCCAGTATCCATTAGAAGGTGCTGGTTTTATTGCAGGTGATGTTACTGGAAATGGATCGGTAACCGCCTATGATGCCTATTTTGTACTTAGAGAAACCGTTGGTTTTGAAACCGCTCTAAATTGTGCGTCAACGGTATATGAACTTAAAAAATCATCTTGGAGACCTGAGTTGATTTCTGAGGTTGTTCCTGGGGAAGAGAGTTTCCGTATTCCCTTAAGGGTTACAAATTTTGATGAGCCTATCCATTCTTTTGAAATAGAATTAGATGCTAATATTAAAGCTCGGGTGTTAGGATTGCCAAACGACTGGCAACAAATAACCCATCTTGAAGATGGTAAGCAGCGAGTGTCTATGTTTGGCTTAAGTCCTTTGGAAACTCCTTCGCTTAGTGTGGATAAAGGTAATTTCTCAGACATTAGTTTTAGTGCTCGGTTTAATGAAAGTGATTGGGTTGAGCATCAACAGTCTTTAGCTGAGGAGATAATACGACCACAAAATTTTGAATTGGCTCAAAATTACCCCAACCCATTTAATCCTGTCACTCAAATCCAGTATACATTACCAATGGAAGCTAATGTTCAGCTAGTGATATTCAATTCTCTTGGGCAAAAAGTGGCTACATTGGTAAACGGTAGCCAACCTGCCGGAAATCATACGGTAAGTTTTGATGCTGCACAGTTATCCAGTGGTGTGTATCTATATCAGTTAACAGTTCCTGGATTTACTCAAACTAGAAAGATGATGCTGGTGAAGTAGGATGGTTAAATCCCCTTCAAATTAGTGATTGAAACTACCTTTAAATCGGTTAAAAGCTTGACAATGTAGAGCGAATTCTATACCTATAGGGCAGTCAGTTTTATAACAAAACTAATTCCTAAAGTTATGGAAGTAAGTCGGTATACAGATGGCTTTTTTGCTATCGATGGAACTCATGGTTTTCTACCTGTTAATGCTCCTTTAGCTAGTTTACCTCAAAGGTATGAACAACTTCAGACAATCTTAGATGATTTACCAACCCAAAAAGTAGATGGTTCGGCAGGACTTTTAGCATGCGAAGGGCTCATTGAAGAACGTATTAAATCGCTACCTGATTTTAGTGATAAGGTAACTGATGAAACGGATATATTTGTTATTCAGGCCTTGTATAGGGCCTATGCATTCTTAAGTTCAGCCTACACTTTGGCTCCAGCTCATTTTGAGTATAAAAGGAGTGGGAACTACGGGAAAGCTAATCGTTTATTGCCTAAACAATTGGCAAAACCTTTTTGCATTGTTGCAGAGGCTTTAGAAGTTTATCCTTGGTTAGATTACCACTATGCTTATTCCTTGGGGAATTTTGTAAAAAAGGATGAATCCCTCGGTCTAAACTGGGAGAACTTAGAAATGGCGGTCAAGTTTTCAGGCCTACCGGATGAAAGGGGCTTCATCATGCTACATGTTGATATTAATGAGCATTCCCCAGAGTTAATTTCCGGAGTTTTTTCTACACTAGAATTATTACAGGACTCAGAAAGTCTTTCATCTATTAATGACGATGATGTATTTCAACATCTTGATAAGTGTCATAGTGCTATGAAAAAAGTGAATGAAAGGAGAAAAGTCATGTGGAAAGCATCGAGATGGAGGCACTACAATGATTTTCGGGTATTTATCATGGGTATTAAAGGGAATGAAGAGATATTTGATGATGGCGTTATATATGAAGGTGTTGATGATAGCCCTCGGCAATACAGAGGCCAAACAGGAGCTCAGGATAATGTAATTCCAACCATGGATATATTTTCTGGGGTCATCAATCATTATCCATCTAATGAGCTAACACATTATCTGATGGATCTTAGAAGTTACCGACCTGTATGTGTACAGCGTTTTTTTGAAGATTTAAGAGATGATGTGTCTAATCTCCATAAGGAGGGACTACTTGGTATTTTGCGAGACAGAAATTTTAATCGAAGTTTAGTTTCCCTGCTTGGTATCATGGAAGAGATTTATCTCTTTCGGAATGGTCATTGGCAATTTGTACAAAAGTATATCATGAGTAATACCAAATACGCGAAAGCAACAGGAGGAACACCTATTATTTCGTGGATACCTAACCAAATTAAAGCTGTATTCTCTGCGATGGATAGTTGTATTCAATCAGTTGCGTCGTCATATGAGCATTCAGAATTCATACGTTTGAAATCTGAATTACCAGCGAAGAAAGAATTATTGGAAACTCAATTAGAGGTGCTACAAAAGCCCGATTACCAAGCGGAATATGTATATAGCCTAAACAAAACGTATAAACTAGAGGATAACTAGTGATTCCTCGTTTAACATATTATTTATGAAACAATCGTACAGACGAGATTCAATCATAAAAACTATTTTTTTTATCCATCTGCTAATTCTTGTATCTGGAATAAATAGTAGCGCTCAAGCTCAAAGTGACGCTAGATTTCAACTCCAAAATATAGATAGTCGTCAATCAGACAATTTAGATGGTTTATGGAGTATTATAGTGGATCCACTGGAAAACGGGTATTATAATCATCGTTGGCTTCCAAAGGAGGATGGGTACTTCAAGAATAAAAAGATGGAAACCCCATCCGATTTAATTGAGTATGACTTTGATACGGATGAGCTATTAATGGTGCCAGGAGACTGGAATACTCAAGCTGAAAAGCTGTATTACTATGAAGGCACTATGTGGTATAAGACAGAGTTTGAATTTACCCCATCGGAAGAGGAGCGTGAGGAGTATTTACATTTTGGCGCGATCAATTATGAAGCGTTGATTTATTTGAATGGGGAGAAAGTTGGCGAACATATTGGAGGTTATACATCCTTTTCGCTGAATGTAACGGACTTTTTAAATGAGGGAAATAATGTTCTTATCCTCAAAGTAGACAATAAGAGGAAAAGAGAGGGGGTTCCTACTATAAATACCGATTGGTGGAATTATGGTGGTATTACGAGATCAGTTCATCTTGTGAGTACCCCTAAAAAACATATCTATGACTATTTTATTCAACTTGATGCTGAACAGAAGGACCTAATGAGTGGTTGGGTACTCATGAAAAATTCTGAAAGAGGTGATCAAGTACAACTTGAAATACCTGAACTAGAGGTACAGACAATGGTTGAAGTGAATGAAGATGGCTTGGGAGCATTCTCATTTTCGGCTAATCCAGATGTATGGTCACCTACAAATCCAAAATTGTACGAAGTCTTACTAAAGACGGATAAGGAAGTTATTAGTGATGAAATAGGATTCCGCACGATAGAAACTCAGGGTTCAAAAATCCTACTCAATGGAGAAGCTATATTTTTGAAAGGAATTAGTATTCATGAAGAGGCACCCTTTAAAACGGGTCGAGTAACAAGTATTGAAGAAGTTCGTGTTCTGCTAAAATGGGCTAAAGAGCTCGGGTGTAATTTTGTTCGTCTAGCACATTACCCTCATAGTGAGCTTATGGTTCGAGAAGCTGAAAAATTAGGATTAATGGTTTGGTCCGAAATACCGGTGTATTGGACCGTCCTTTTTGAACATGAAGAGACCTATCAGAATGCCGAAAATCAGCTCAAAGAAATGATTGCGCGTGACAAGAACAGAGCCGGAGTAGTACTGTGGTCCATTGCCAATGAAACTCCATTAAGTGAACCTAGGTTAACTTTTTTACGTAAATTAGCTGCTATAGCACGTTCTTTGGATCAAACTCGCTTAATTACTGCTGCTTTGGATACGCAAACACGAAGAGCGGGAGAAAATATTATTGATGATCCTCTGGGTGAATATGTCGATGTCATAGGTGTAAATAGTTATTGCGGCTGGTATGGGGGAACTCCTAGATCTTGTAAGAATTTAAAATGGGGCTCAGAATACGACAAACCTGTTATATTCAGTGAGTTTGGAGGAGGGGCGCTTCAGGGACTTCATGGAGAGGACAACGAGCGGTGGACCGAAGAATATCAATCGGCAGTTTACCGTAACAACATAGAAATGCTGAAGAATATTGAATTTCTAGCAGGAACTTCTCCTTGGATTCTCATGGATTTTCGTTCTCATAGAAGGCACTTGAAACGAATTCAAGCCGATTTCAACCGGAAGGGTTTGATTTCAGAACAAGGTGTTAAAAAAGAATCCTTTTATATCATGCAAGAGTATTATAATAGTATCGAATACTAACAAATACTTTTAATGATAAACTATTTTTATGCCTTTGTTATAGCCACTCTTTTACTTGTTGGGTGTGAGAGTCGCATGGACGGCACCCCCAAGGATTCAAAAGAATTGCAAGACAACCAATGGCCTGATGAATCTATATCAGACAGTTATGTGCAAATTCTTGGTGTGGCTCAAGATGCTGGTTATCCACAAATAAATTGTGATCAAGAACATTGTCAAAACTACTGGAACGGTTTAGAACCAAAGCGCCGAGTGAGTAGTCTTGGTATTATTAATCGTGTAGATAGTACTTTTTGGATTTTGGACGCAACGCCTGATTTCCCTAGTCAATTTCAAGAGTTAAAAACTACTGTTGATAAGGGATACTTGGCAGGGATATTTCTAACACACGCTCATATTGGTCATTATACAGGTCTCATGTATTTAGGTCACGAGGCTATGGGTGCTGATGAGGTGCCCGTCTATATGATGCCCAAAATGTTAGAATTTATCAGGAAAAATGGGCCATGGAGTCAATTGGTGTCATTCAGAAATATTCGTCCGGTTTCTTTAACCAATAACAAAGCTGTTTCTTTAGGAAGAGGTATAGATGTTGAACCAATCTTGGTACCTCACCGTGATGAATACAGTGAGACCGTTGGTTACCGAGTAACAGGACCATCAAAGTCTTTATTATATATCCCTGACATTAATAAATGGGAGCTATGGAATAGATCGATCATTGATGAAATTTCGAAGGTGGACTATGCACTTTTAGATGCCACTTTTTATGATGCCGATGAGTTGCCAGGTCGGAATATGGAAGATATCCCACATCCTTTTGTGCAGGAAAGTATGGAGCTTTTTAAGCATTTGAATGAAGAAGAAAGGGCTAAAATAATGTTCATTCATTTTAATCATACCAATCCATTATTGTTTAACACACCAGAGCGAAACCTTGTATTACAAAAAGGATATAAAATAGCTGAGGAAGGGATGCGGTTGACCCTTTAGGAATTTGGCATTCGTACTGCAATAATCCATGCCGAAGCGAAGGTGATGATACCAATGCTGAAAATGGCCATATTCAACCCGAAAAAATCGGCTATTACTCCGGATAAAATCGCCCCAAATACATAGCCTAAATCCCGCCATAAGCGAAAAGTTCCCAAACTTTCGGCACGCTGTAAGGGTTGGGTATTGGCGGCTACCACATGTAAAAAAGTTGGATAGACTAGAGCGGTGCCCAAGCCTAATAGTGCCGATAAAAACCCTAAAATCAATAATTGATCAGTGCTAACAAGTAACAGAATGGCAACAGATTGCACAAACATACCCCAAAAGAGTATTTTTTTGGGGTTTATATGATCCGACATCTTTCCTGTGACAAGCTGCCCCATTCCCCATACACTTGGATAGATAGCCGTCAACACCGCGACTACTTCTAAGGAGAAATCCAGACCCAGTAAAAGAAGAGGGAACAATCCCCAAATCATCCCATCGTTTAAGTTGTTTACTAATCCAGCTTGAGTTACCGAGCTTAGGGTTTTATGCGTGAAGGTAGTTTCTTTGAATACATTATTTAGCGGCTTTGTTTGGTCGGTTTCAGATTCATGAACAACAAAGTGGTGGGTTTCTTTTACCCATATAGCTGAGATGACCCAACCAAGGATAGCAATCCCAATTCCTATGAAAAATGGATAGGGATGAATGCCGTATTTATTGGCTATATGACCAGTAATAAAAGCCATTACTCCGACTGCAAAGTACCCAGCAAATTCATTCAGCCCCATGGCAAATCCGCGGTCTTTAGGGCCTACTAAATCGATTTTCATCACAATGGTAGCACTCCACGCAAAACCTTGACTCAGACCAAGTAGTATATTGGTGAAAACCACCCAATTCCAATCAGGTGCCCAAATGAGTAGCCAAGGGATAGGTAAGGCAAGTGTCCATCCCAAGAGCAGTACTTTTTTACGGCCTAGGGCATTCATAATTCGACCCGTGAAGTAATTGCCGATAGCTTTAGCGAATCCAAACGCCAGTATAAAACTGAGAATGGCTGATGCCGATTCAATACCAAAACGCTCGTTTGCAAAACTTGGAAAAATGCTTCTTTCTAAGCCCACCATAGCGCCGACAAAGCCGTTAATAATGACTAAAAGAGTGAATTGAGCCCAATTTTCTCGAAGTCCTAATTGGGTTTGTGATGGCATTATGTATCTAAATTTGATAGGTAGTTTAGGCTACTATAGACAAATCATCCTCTTTGTTATCAAGGAATATGTTGAAATCAATGAGTGATTTTTTTGTTACATCAAATGTAAATAGAATGATTAGAAAAGGGAAAATTGTACCCGCACTCGAGGAAGATTTTTATTCGAGTTTTATAACCTTTACTTGTGGAGCTGATTCATGCACAACAATTTGTCTATTCAGTAAACTAACTTTTCCTTCTAATTCTAACTTTTTAAGTAGTCTAGAAATAACCACGCGGGTAGTCCCAATAGAATTTGCGAGTTTTTGATGAGTCATCTTTATTTTGTTGCTCTTATTCAAGGTCGACTGTTTTTTAAGGAATTTTTCGATGCGTATCTCTACTGTATCAAATGTCATTGATTCTAAGGAGTCGACTAATTCACAGTATCTATCCATAAATGTATCCAAAACAAAAATAGTCCACTCTGGATGATCTAAATGCCATTTTTCTATTATTTTAATGGGAATAAAAACAACTTGTGAGGCAATACAAGTGGTTGCGTCTACTTTACTCTTAGTTTTTCTTATGCTAGCAACAATAGACATAAAACAGGTTTGTCCATTTCTAACATGATATAATAATAACTCCTTGCCACTGTTTGTGTCTTCTTTAAATACTCGAATCCTACCATTTATAACAAAAGGTATTTTCGAGATTTGATCACCTTCTGAAACTAGCTGCGTTTTAGCTGGTATATTATACACCTCAGCATGTTTTAAAAAGCTCTCGTGAATTTCAATCGGTATAGAGTTTAGTATTGTAAGCATCAAGGAATATGCGTAATTAAATGTAAATTTTCTGTAAAAAAAAAGTTATATTTTCCGATTGGTCATTTTTCAATTCATGCAGCCACTTTGCACCAAATAGGATTCTGCTGCTTCAAAAACATCTTTTTCGACCGAATAAAACGAGGATCGTTTGTCTTCTGTAAAGGGCATTCCGATGCCATTGGTTATAAATGATATACTAATCCTCTGTTCAGGGTCTAGATAGGCGGAACTTACCAATCCATAAGCCAATCCAGAGTGACCTAACATAGATTTGGATCGGGCAAATAACACATCTTTTCCCTCTGTACCAGTAAGCAGATGAACTCCAAGCCCCCAAGCCCTAAATAACCCATGATAATTATCGCCATTACCGGTATCCGCTGACCATTGGGTTTGGACTATTTGTTTAATTGTAGAGGCCTCGAGCCATTGCTCAGCAGCCTTGTAATCGCTAAGGCCTTGTTGAATTGCCTCGAGTAACCGCATCAAATCGGCAGAAGATATCCGAAGGCTTCCTTGAGGGCCATAGGG